>JBBQBU010000305.1:0-7285 GCA_038318015.1 Chloroflexota bacterium
GGTCGCTCCGGTCGGACCCTGCGGACCGGCCGACCCTACCGCACCGGGCGGACCCTGGACCCCCGCCGGCCCGGTTGCGCCGGTCGCTCCCGTCTGCCCGTCGTTCCCGTCGCTGCCGTCGCTCCCATCATCTCCACTTCGCCCTCGCGGTCCCTGCTCCCCCTGCTCCCCTTGCGGGCCGGGCGGTCCCGGCGGACCGCCCGGGCCGACTGCGGTAGCGAGGCCTGCGGGCGGATTCCCCTGCACCGACCACGCCACCGTTCGCTCGCCTGTGGCGCACTCCTCGCCCGTCGCGACCACCCGCAGCAGACCGGTATCGACCTGCACGCAACCCACCACGGCCGACGAGGAGGGCGCCGCCGGGCCGCCCACCGGGCGAGCAGCCCAGGTTATCGCCAGTTCCTGCGGCGAGCACGTCCCATCAAGTCCCAGGATCCGAACCAGTCCGGTGCCCGGTTGGATACAGCCTCGGATCGACTCCGGCTCCGCCATTTGCGCCCACACAGGCGTCTTAAACGCTGACACCCCCAGCCCGACCAGCGCCAGCACGAGTAGCATCAAAGTCCTGGTCACGGATCCTCCTCTCTGCTCCATCGCGCCGGCGCTTAGCGCCAAGCGCCAGCAGGATAGGACGATCACACGACCCTGTCAAGAAACGATTCTGCACCCCAATAGCCGATGCTCTGGCCCTAACGATAGCTGTACGTCGTCGCGCGGGCCGGCGGGCGCAGCAACAGCACCAGCGGCAAGCCCACCACGAAGCCGCCGATGTGCGCCCAGAAGGCGACACCGGCCGTCTGCTCGGATTGCCCCAGCGCGGCAACGCCGGACAGTAGCTGCGTCACAAACCAGAAGCCAATCATGATGATGGCCGGCACCCGCGTGACGGTGAAGAAGATGCCGATAAAGAGCAGCGTCCGAATCTGCGCGGTCGGGAACAGCAGCAGGTAGCCGGCCAGCACGCCCGCGATGGCGCCGCTGGCCCCGACGCTCGGGATGGCAGACTGCAAGTTGAAGTAGATGTGTGCCGCGCTGGCCCCGAGGCCGCACAGGAAGTAGAACGCGACGTAACGCAGATGCCCGAGGCGGTCCTCAACGTTGTCGCCGAAGATCCACAGGAACAGCATGTTCGACCCGATGTGCAGGAACCCACCGTGCAGGAACATCGACGTGACCAGGGTGATCAGGTAGCTGTTCAGGGGCGCAGCCGGCGGCAAGTCCCGCCCGGTGGCAAACTCTAGCGGTGTCACGCCGGCCGACCGGAAGAGGGTGTTTGTGTCAGGAACCATCAGTTCGTAGATGAACACCACGATATTGACGGCGATCAGTGCCAGCGTGATGAATGGGAACGAGTGCCGTGGTGGTGGATCGTCGCCAATTGGGATCATCGTGCACCTCCGAGGGCTATACTAGCACCAGTTTTCCGGTGGTAGATTCAATGGTGGGTCGGCCACCACCCAGCAAACCAGCCAGATCCGTCGCACGTCTGAGCGGCCTGGCTTTCCAAGTCGCTCTGGCTATCCACGCGGACCATCTGACGAAGGAGTCACGTATGAAGCCGTATGACGCCGAGCACGTCTTTAACGCCGCGCTCGTCTCCCACGGTGGTGCCGGCAAGACCTCGCTCGTCGAAGCGATGCTCTTTCGCTCTGGCGCGATCTCACGACTCGGGAGCGTTGAGGAGGGGAACACCACCTCCGACTACGACCCTGACGAAGTGAAGCGTGGCATGTCCGTGAGTCTGTCGGTGGCCCCGGCTGAGTGGCAGGCCAGCAAGATCAACCTGTTGGACACTCCGGGCTACGCCGACTTTTTTGGTGAGGTCGTGGAAGCCGTGCGGGTCGCTGATGCCGGCATCGTGGTCATCGACGGCGTGTCCGGCGTGCAGGTGGGCACCGAACAGGTCTGGCGGGCGCTAGACGAGCGGAGCCTGCCGCGCCTGGTCGTTGTCAACAAACTGGACCGCGAGAACGCCAGCTTTGACCGCGTACTTGATGGCCTGCGCGAACGGTACGGCAAGCAGGTGGTCCCGCTGACCATTCCCATCGGCCATGAGAACACGTTTCGGGGCGTGGTTGACCTCCTGAGCCGTAAGGCGTATCTCGGCAGCGACGCCAGTGCAAGCGACGTGCCGGCTGAGGTTGCGGACGACGTTGACCTGCACCGCGAGGCGCTGGTTGAGGCGATCTGTGAGCATGACGACGACCTGATCAACCTGTATCTCGAAGGGGAAGACTTGCCCGCCGAGTCGCTCCAGGCGGTCCTGGCGACGGCCGTCCGGTCCGGCGACCTCATTCCCGTCGTGTCGACCTCGGCAACGCGCCAACTGGGCATCGGTTGTGTGCTGGATGCCGTCGTCGCGCTGCTGCCGTCGGCGGCGGCAGGTGCCCATGAGGCCATCGCGGCGAACGGTAAACTGGCGGCACTGGCGTTCAAGACCGTAGCCGACCCGTACATCGGACGGATGACGTTCGTGCGGGTCTTCTCGGGCACGCTGAACGCCGACAGCCACGTCTGGAACAGCGCAAAGGCGCGCGACGAGCGCATCACGCAAGTCACGTTTGTGCGCGGAAAGACGACCGAGGCGACGCCACGCATTGGCCTGGGCGACATCGGCGTGATCCCGAAGCTTGAAGCGTCCACGGGCGACACGCTGACCATGCGCGAAGACCCGGTCACGCTGGATCGCATCGCCTTCCCTGACACCGCCTATTCGGCGTCGATCCACCCGAAGACGCGCAACGACGTGGACAAGCTGAGCACGGCGCTGGGCCGCCTTGTGGAGGAAGACCCGACGTTGCGGGTCTACCGCGACGACTCGACGGGCGAGACGATCATGTCGGGCCTGGGCGAATCGCACATTCAGATCTCCGCCGAGCGCCTTGCCCGCAAGTTCGGCGTGAACGTCGAGGTCGGACTGCCGAAGGTTGCCTACATGGAGACCATCACGGCTGCGTCGAAGGCCGAGGGCCGGCACGTGCGGCAGTCGGGGGGACACGGGCAATACGGCGTCTGCAGCCTGGAGATCGAGCCGACCGAGCGCGGGGCGGGCTTCGAGTTTGTGGACAAGATCGTCGGCGGCGTTGTCCCGCGCCAGTTCATCCCGGCCATTGAGAAGGGCGTGCGCGAGGCGATGGAGCGCGGCAACCTGGCGGGCTGCCCGGTGGTGGACGTTCGGGTGTCACTGGTGTTCGGCAAGTACCACCCGGTTGACTCGTCAGAAGCGGCGTTCAAGATGGCCGGCTCAATGGGGTTCAAGGCCGCGTTCAACGACGCCCACCCGTGCCTGCTGGAGCCGGTGATGCAGGTGGCCGTCACCGTGCCCGACGAGTTCACCGGCGACATCATCGGCGACCTGAACGGCAAGCGCGCGCGTGTCCAGGGCATGAACCCGGCCAGCGGCTACACGACCATCGAAGCGCAGGTGCCGCAAGGCGAGATGCTGCGGTACGCGACGGAGCTACGGTCGATGACGCAGGGGCGCGGCATCTTCTCGATGAAGCCGTCGCACTACGAGGAAGTACCGGCCCACGCCGCACAAAAGGTCATTGAAGAGCGTAAGAAGGAGCTTGCCGAAGCGCGGGCCTGAGATTCCAGCGGCGGTAGGCGCATTGCGCGGGTCTGCCGCTGGCAGACCCCTACGACCGATTCCCCCTCTCCCGCTTGTGGGAGAGGGGGTTGGGGGGTGAGGGTTCCCACCGGGGACAGGGGGTGCGGGGCTATCCCTCGGTGACGGTGGCCGGCTGCATCAGCGCCGCGAGTCCCAGCATCGCGCTCATGTGGTGCTGCACGTAGTCGATGCGGATCTCTGCGTCGTCCAGTCCGCCGCGCATTCCGCCGAGTACCGCATCGGGGTCGTCCAGAAAGAAGCTGTTGTCCGGGGTGTACTGCATCGACAGCAGGTGCGGGGCGGTCAACTCGACGCCCGACAGGACGCCGGGTGCCCGCGCGTCGCCGGCCCGCTGTGCGAGGCGGTACGCTGCTACCAACCCCTCAGCACGCGCCGACGTGCGCGTCGAGCGGATTGGCTCCGGGCGGAACCCGCCGACGAAGACCGGCGGCGCGCCCTCAAGGTGCTGATCGGAGAGCATCGACCGGGCGATGGCGAGCGCGTGCTCGACGTATGACGGCTTGGCGGCATCCTGGTACAGCACGTCCAGGGCCTGCATCAGCCAGGCGTCCGGCGGCATCCGGTCCTTCCCCTGCCGCGACGCGATCAGGAAGTCTGCGCCGCGATGGGCCGACGCCATGAATCCGTCGCTGATGCCGAGGCGGGCCACCCGCGCCAGCCCGAGCATCGCCTCGCCGGGGTAGTACAGCGACACGCTGCCCTCGGCCTCGGTGCCGAGCACCTGCAAGTAGCTGTCGTAGGAGCCGTCTGGATTCTGCATCGCCACGATCTGACGGCCGATCTGTAGCGCAGCGTCGCGGTCGGCCTGCTCGGGGGCCAGTTCCAGCTTGCGGCTGAGTGCCAGCAATGCCAGCCCCAGCGCACCTAGCTTGCCTTTGCCGTCCTTGTCCAGCACGTAGGTCAAGCCGGGCTTCTCGCCAGGGCGGTACCACTCAGCCAGATGCTTCATGGCCCGCACGCCCGCCTGCACGAAGCGGTCGTCGCCCGTGGCAGCCGCGACTTCGAACATGGCGGCTGCCGTGCCGGCGTGCCGTACGACGTTGTAGGCCGTCCGACTCTGCGTCTTCAGCCACGGGTCCAGCACGTAGATGAACGCGCCGTCGTCGCGCAGGACGCGCGTCAGGAACTCGCCGCCGGCCCGCGCCGACGCAAGCACGCGGTCACGGTCGATGCTGTCGGTCGGGATGACGCCCTGCACCAGCGGCAACGCGGTCGCCAGTTCGGCGTCCTCGATCCAGGCTTTGGTGCCGAACCGCCAGAGTTGGATGGCCGGGTCTTGCCACGCCCGGTCGTCCCACTGGAGCCGTGCCATCGCTGCCGACAGCACGTCGGTTGGCTTCGGTGCCTCAACGTCGCGCCTTGCCCGGCTCATGCCAGAGACGGCGAGCAGCGTCGGCGGCAACCAGTACGCCTGTCCGTCGCGCCCGACGACCAAGCCGTCCTGCCAGGTGGTGAGCCGCTTCCAGGCGTCGCGGGCGGCGTTGTCAGGTAGCCTGCCGTCAGGGGCAGGCCGCGCGATGGTCAGCGGGTCGCCCTGCACGATGTCAAGCTGGAGGCGGCGTGGCGGTACCCCGGCGGCTCCGGCGTTCACGGCCGCCCCGACGGCGCTCATCAACGCTTCCAGCAGCGTGCCGCCCTGACCAGTGAAGCCGGCCGCCACGCGCCCGGTGTGCAGCGTCAAAATGACCGAGGACGCCTGCACCGCGCGTACGCCGGCGGGAGGCGGCCCGAGAACGGTGTCGGCCCGACTCGCGTCAAGTTGCGCGCGTGCCCATCGCAACAGCCACGTTGCGGTGTGCTCCGCCAGCGGATCGACGGTCGGCCAGCCGGCCCCGATGCTCATCGGCGGCGCATCCGCGCGGCGGGCACGTGGCAGGGGGCGGCAAACTGGTACACGCCCGTGATCGTGCCATGTGCGCGACGTGCGGTGCCATGTGGGTCGCATCGGATTTTGGCAGGGTACAATACAGTAACCCTGGCAAACCGAGGTCCGACATGGCCGTCCAGATTGCGCGCCACCGCTTCACAGTTGACGACTACTACAAGATGGTAGAGAACGGCGTGCTGACTGAGGACTCTCGCGTCGAATTGATCGATGGGGAGATCGTCGATATGCCGCCGATTGGATCTGGGCACGCGTCGTCAGTGGATCGAACGGGCGACCGACTGCGGTCGATCCTCGGAGAGGGCCCGCTGGTGCGAACGCAGCAGCCGTTGCGACTACGGCCGCGCTCCGAGCCGCAGCCCGACCTTGCGGTCGTGCGCCGCCGCGACGACTACTACGCCTCGGCGCACCCGACGCCGGCTGACGTGCTGCTGCTGGTCGAGGTGGCAGAGTCGTCGCTGGCCTACGACCGCGAGACGAAGGGGCCGCTGTACGCCCATGCCGGCATCGCGGAGTATTGGATTCTGAACCTCGTGGACCGGCAACTTGAGGTGTTCCGCCAGCCCACCGAAGACGGCTACGCTGACATGTCGGTACTGGTGCCCGGCGATGCCGTGCAGCCACTCGCCTTCCCAGGTGTCAGCGTCGCGGTGAATAGCCTGCTCGGGTAGTTGTGAGGCTGCCTGCGGCTGCTATGGCGGCTACAGCCCCAGGTCGATGGTCCGCGCGGCGTCCGCGTCTCGTGCGATCTGCGCCTTCAGCGCGTCGATGGACTCGAACCGCATGGTGTCGCGCAGCCGGTCCACGAAATCCACGTCAAGGCGGCGGCCGTACAGGTCTGCCGTCATGTCGAGCAGGTGGACTTCAAGCAGCCGCTCGCCTTCCTTGAAGGTCGGGCGTGAGCCGAGGTTGGCGACGGCCCGATGCTCGGTGCCGTCCAGCACCACGACAGCCGCGAAGACCCCATCGGCGGGGAGCGCGCGGCGTGGATCAGGCCGGATGTTAGCGGTCGGGAAGCCAAGCTGCCGGCCGCGCGCCGCCCCGTTCTCCACGATGCCGCTGATGCGGTAGCGTCGCCCCAGTAGCCGATTTGCCTGCCGCACGTTGCCTTGCGCCAGCAGGCTGCGGATGAATGTGCTGGAGATGATCTCGCGGTCGTCGCGCTGCGGGGGGACGACGTGCAGCGCGAACTCCTGGACGCGACCCAGTTCCGCCAGCGCGGCGATGGTGCCCGAGCGGCCCCGCCCGAGCGCGAAGTCGCTGCCGACCCACAACTCGGCCAGCGGATAGTCCTTCTCCACCAGCCCCAGGAACTCTTCCGGGCTGAGCATTGACAACTCGCGCGTGAACTCGATGAACATGACCCGATCCAGCCCAAGCTGGTGCAGGACGCGCTCTTTGTCGGCGCGGTCCGTCAGGTAGGTCAGGTGGCGCTCTGGATACAGCACGATATCCGGGTGCGGGTCGAAGGTGACACAGACGCTGGTCAGCCCCAGGTTCTTCGCCCGAGCGACAACCTGCCCCAGCAGCCGGTGGTGGCCTCGGTGGATGCCGTCAAAGGCACCAATGGTCGCCACAACCGGCGGGCGCTCATCCATCGTGCTCATGTCCTCCGCGTTCTGTCCGCTCCGGTGCGGGTGCTGTCCCGAGGGGTGTGCCGGGCGTTGGTTGGGTCGGCACGACCGGTCGAGAAGCCTGGACCGCCGGCTCCGGCACCAGCGCGAGCCGTGGCTGCCAGGCGTTCCGTTGGGCGTCGTGCTCAGCCATCG
>JBBQBU010000306.1:0-7164 GCA_038318015.1 Chloroflexota bacterium
CGCCGCCGCCGGCTGCCGGTGCCATCGCCACTGCGGCGGTCACGCCCCAGCGGTCTTCAAGCGACTTCTTCAGCTCGACAAGGTCCAGCACAGACATCTTTTCAATCGAAGCAATCAGCTCGTCGTTTGCCATTCCCGTACCCTCCTGAGTCGCGCCGGACTCTTCTAGCTGCTGGCGGCGCGCCTCAAGCACGCCAATCACGTTCTGCAACGGTGCCATCACCACCATCAGGAACGACGTGAGCGGTGAGATGACGCTTCCAAGCGTCTGGCCCAGCACCACGTCGCGCGGCGGCAGTTCGGCAATGCGGCCAATCTCTTCGGCCGTGACCCGGCGGTCCCCGAGGACGCCGCCCTTGACCACCAGCGGCGACGTACGCGCCGCCCGCAGGTAGTCCTGCAACGACTTCGCAAGCGCCCCTGGTTCCGCGAATCCGAACGCAATGGCCGTTGGTCCGATCAGGTCTGCTTCGAGACCTTCTCGGCCAGCCTGCCGCGCCGCGAAGCGGGCCAGCGTGTTCTTGGCAACCTGGTACTCAGCACCGGCCTCGCGTAGCCGCCCGCGCAGCGACGACATTTCGGCTACGGTCAGGCCGCGATAGTCTGTGACGATCACGAGCTGGCTTCGGCTGAGCTTGTCCGCCAGATCGCTGACCGCTGCTTCCTTCTTCGCCTGCAATTCAGCCTTCGGCACTCGGTCACCTCCTTTCTTTGTCTCGGGCACCCGCTCGGCTGAGCGCTGCCCGGCAGTCAACACTACGTCCCACAGTGCGGCGCGCCCGGTCTCGCCGCGTTTCAACCACCAAAAAACCCCGCGCTCATGGCCGGGGCAGTGGGACTCGGCGACTGCCAACACTGGGATAATCCCAGGGGGTGATTCGCAGTTGGTCCGAACAGCCTCGGCGGGCGGTGATTGAGCGCCTCGGGGGCGCACCCACTGTCTTCAGCAGCACTATGCTGTTGTCGCGTTCGCAAAGTCTACGGAAGCCGGGGCGTCCACCGCAACCTTGCGACCGTGCCGCATCCTGTCATGCTCCTCCACGTCGGTTGTTCCTGCCGCGCCCAGCCACGCGCGGAACGATTTGTGCATGTCGTGTCGCCCAGAGGGCCGGACCGTCTCGGGGCGATCCGCAGCCGTAGCGCACCACGCAAACTGGGAGGACATCATGGTGAAGCGCGTCGTAGCAGGCACGAATCTCGGGCCGATTGAGCAGGTCCGCGAGGGCATGACCGTCATGGACAGCCTGGGCGAGAAGGTCGGGAAGGTTGATAGCCTGATGATGGGCGACCCAGGGGCGGTGACCGAGCAGGGCAACCAGGATCGGGATACCGGCTTCATGGGTGACCTAGCGGAGGCGTTCGGCAGCGAGCAGGAGCCGGACGTGCCGGACGCAGCGCGGGCGCAGTTGCTCCGAACCGGCTATGTGAAGGTTGATGGCGGCTTCCTGTTCGGCACGGACCGCTACGTGCAGCCTGACCGCATCGTGGCCGTGCGCGACGAGACGGTGTATCTGAACGTGCCAAAGGCGCAACTCATCAAGGAACAGTAGCCCGAGCGGATCCCATCGTGGCCCTGCTGAAGTTGATGCGAAGCGCCCCGGTGCCACGTGGCACCGGGGCGCTTCGCATGTCCGCCAGGATCATGTCCGCCAGGATGGCGGCTCGCGCACGCGTCGCCGCTACTGGACGGCCTCGACGGGGTAATCTTCCTCCGCGAGTACCTCCTTGAACTGCTCGACGTTGGCGGCCGCCGCGTCGTACTCGACGGTCACGTTCTTGGTCGGGATGTCCACGCTCACGCTGCTGACGCCGGCCAGCGGAGTCAGGGCGTTGGTGATCGTGTTCACGCAATGCTCGCACGAGATCGTCGGAACGTTCAGCACGCTGATTGCCATCGGAATCCTCCCTGGATCGCTAGATGTGGGTGATGGGTTGGATGATCGGGACAGGTCAGGGTGCGACCTGCACGACGAAGTCGGCGGTGATGACCGGACCGTCCTGGGGCTGGAACTGGCCCCAGACCTTGTAAATGCCCGGTGCGGTGAAGGTGTGGCGCACGATGATTTCCGGGCCGAAGCCGCCGGTTGGGGCTGCGGGGGCGCTGGTCGGGGTGGCGGCCGGGGCGCTGGTCGCTGCCGGCTCATGCACGTTGTGGGCGGGAACGGGTGCGGTGGTAGATTGGGTGTCCATGCTGGAGTTTCCTGGGATCGTGCCCGAGGGTGTCGGACCCTGGGTGTGGTCTGGCTGGGCGAATACGAGCGATGCCGTACCGACGCCAAGCGCAACGGCTGCGATGGCGACCAGATAGGCGTATTCACGGACGCGCTCCATGAGCGGCGGGTGCAGAATGGCCTGCACGCTGGCAGGCCGCGCGAAGCCGCGCAGGCGCAGGGCGTTGGTGACGACGCTGAAGCTGCTCATCGCCATGGCCGCCGCCGCAAGCACCGGGTCGAGCAGCACGCCGAAGACGGGGTACAGCGCGCCCATCGCGACGGGCATCAGGATGATGTTGTAGGCGAACGCCCAGAACAGTCCTTGCTTGATCGCGCCGACCGTCTTGCGGGAGAGCGCAATCGCGGTCACGATGCTGCGCGGGTCGCCGCCGATCAGCGTCACGTCGGACGCAGCCATCGCCACATCGGTCCCCGTGCCGATAGCGATGCCGAGGTCGGACTGTGCCAGTGCTGGCGCGTCGTTGATGCCGTCGCCGACCATCGCCACGACGTTGCCCTGGGCCTGGAGCGCCTGCACTTTGGCGGCCTTCTCCTGGGGCAGCACGTCGGACAGGATGTTACGGATGCCGGCCTGCGCCGCCACCGCTTCGGCAGTTGCGCGGTTGTCGCCCGTGACCATCCAGACCTGGAGGCCGAGCGCTTCGAGTTGTTCGACGGCCGCCCGCGACTCCGGCTTGAGGGTGTCAGCGACGGCGATCAGCCCGGCAACCTGCCCGCCGACGGCGACGTACATCGGGGTTGCGCCGCGCCGGGCCTGCTCGGCGGCGGCGTCGGCCAGGGTACTCGCATCGATGCCGAATTCGTCCAGCAGCGCGCGGTTCCCGACCGCCACGTCCTGCCCTTCGACACGTGCCCGGACGCCCTTGCCGGTGTTCGACAGAAAGTCGGTAGCGGCCGGCAGCGTCAGGCCGAGGTCGCGCGCCTGCTGCACGATGGCCGCACCAAGTGGGTGCTCCGAGCCGACCTCGACGGCAGCCGCCAGACGGAGCAGCGAGTTTCGAGAAGCAAGTTGCGAGTTGGCCGGCAATGCGTCGCGACGGTTCCCACCTTGCCACTCACCAATTGCCACCACGTCCACGACGGACGGCTTGCCGCGCGTGATGGTGCCGGTCTTGTCCAGCAGGATCGTGTCGATCTTGCGGGCCTGCTCAAGCGCCTCGCCGCCCCGGATCAGGATGCCGAGTTCGGCCGCCTTGCCGGTGCCGACCATGATGGCGGTGGGCGTTGCCAGCCCGAGCGCGCAGTGGCAGGCGATGATGAGCACGGCGATAGTGGTCGTCATCGCCATCGTCAGGTCGCCGCTCACGAGCAGCCAGCCCACGAAGTTGAGCGCGGCGATGCCGAGGACGGCCGGCACGAAGACGCCAGCAATGCTGTCAGCCAGCTGCTGAATCGGTGCCTTCGAGCCTTGCGCGTCCTCAACCAGCCGGACGATCTGTGCAAGCGTGGTGTCGCGCCCCACGCGCGTCGCCTCGATGACGAAGCTGCCGGTGCTGTTGATCGTCGCGCCGATCACGGCGTCGCCCGGCCCCTTGTCCACTGGCAGGCTCTCGCCAGTCACCATGCTCTCGTCAACCGCCGAGTGGCTGTCGCGCACCACGCCGTCAACGGGGATCTTCTCGCCAGGGCGCACCCGCACAAGGTCGCCCACCTGGACCTGCTCGGTCGGGATGTCCAGTTCCTGGCCGTCGCGGCCCCCCCGAATGACTCGGGCCGTGCGGGCCTGGAGGCCCATCAGCGCCGTGATTGCCTGGCCCGTCTGCTTCTTGGCGCGCGCTTCCAGCCACCGCCCGAGCAGGATCAGCGCGACGATGATGACAGCCGACTCGTAGTACAGGTGGAACGGGAAGCCCCAACGCGCGCCCAGCGTCGGCCAGAGCGTCACGAAGGCGCTGTAGCCGTACGCCACGCTGGTGCCGACCGCGACGAGCGTGTTCATGTTGGTGCTGCCGTGTCGCCCGGCCGCCCAGGCTGCCCGGTAGAAGGTCGCGCCGGCCCAGACCTGCACCACGGTCGCCGCGATCAGCAGCACCGGCGCGAGCAGCAGGTGATCGAGGTTCAGCGGCAGGTACATCAGGGCCATCATGGCGACGCCGACGGCGAGGCTGACCAGCGACTTGCGCTTCAAGTCGTCAATCTCGCGCTGGCGGGCCAACTCCTGCCGCGCGGGAGCCGCCGGAGCCAGTTCGCGAATAGGCACCGTGCCGGCGGCAGGCGCGACGTTGTACTCCCCCTCGCCCGCTTGCGGGAGAGGGGGTTGGGGAGTGAGGGATTCCCCATCGTCCATCTCCCCGACTTTGTAGCCGGCCTTTTCGACCGCCGCGCTCAGTTGCTCGATGCCGACCACCGCCGGGTCGAACACCACATGCGCGCGCTCGGTTGCCAGATTGACGCTGGCTTCCTGCACGCCTGCGACCTTGCCAACCGCCTTCTCAATGCGCCGGACACACGAGGCGCAGGTCATCCCGGTGACGGGGAACGTCACTTCAGCGGTGTCGGGGGCGGCCCCCGGAGCGAGTGCGTTGCCGGCCTGCTGCGGACCGGCTGTGAGATGTGTGGCCATGCGGTTCACCGACGGGACAGGTCGAAGAGCTCTGACAGCTCGTCGATAATCTGCTGGTCCCGGCCTTCCTGGAAGCCCTCACGCACGCAGCCGTTCAGGTGGCCGGTCAGCAAGAGCCCTTCGAGCTTGTCAATCGCGCGCTTGACGGCGTATGTCTGCTTCAGAACATCCACACAGTACTGGTCTTCCTCGACCATCTTGCGGATGCCCTTCAGGTGGCCCTCGATGTAGGCCAGCCGCTTGAGCACATCAGGTTTCGATGCGTGCATCATCCTGGTTCCTTGCGTTCTCGTACCCCCAGGCAGGGGGTATGGGTTCACTCTACCCGATCTCGGGCTGCGTAACAGGAGAACAGGGTGCGACGCACCGATATTCCAGACCCACCCCCAGGGGGTATAGTATGAAACCGCAGGGTCATACTCCCTTTCTCTTGCGACACGGCGCGGGAGGCGGCAACTCGCCGCGTCCGTCAGGCCGGGGTATCGTATGTGTACCAGCGGATCACGCAGCCCACGGACCCGCGCCCCGAACGCTCACCTGCGGAGGACGACGATGCCGAACGGTACCGCGCGCACGGTCATCCGAGCCGGGCGGCTCATTGACGGCACTGGCACCCCGCCGCAGACGGATGTTGCCGTCGTGGTCGAGCGGACGAAGATCACCAGCATCCAGCCGTGGCGCGAGGAGCTACGCGCGGGCGCTGCCGTCTACGAGTACCCCGTTGAGACGGTGCTGCCCGGCCTGGTGGACGCCCACTGCCACCTGAGCCTGCTCGGGGCCGGCCTCCCCTACGAGGAGGAAGTGCGGAACACCAACGAGTTCATGGCGGTCACAGCCGTCTACAACGCCCAGGTGATGCTGAAGTCGGGCGTGACGACCCTGCGCGACAACGGCTGCCGCGACAGCATCATGTTCTCAGTGCGCGACGCGATGGACCGCGGCCTGCTGGTCGGCCCGAGGATGCTGCTGGCGGGGCGGCCGGTCACGACGACCGGCGGGCACTTCTACTGGTGCAACGGCGTGGCCGATGGCGAAGACGAGATCTGGCGCGAAATCCGCAAGCTGGTGCAGGAGGGCGCAGACCACATCAAGATCATGGCGAGCGGGGGCGGGACGGCCGGCACCAACCCCGGCCTGCCCTCGTACACCACGCGCGAGCTACACGCGGCGGTCACGGCGGCACACCATTACGGGCGGCTGACCACGGCCCACTGTCGGGCGACGCAGGCCGTCGCGAACGCCGTTGAAGCGGGCCTGGACTGCATCGAGCACGCGGAACTGTACGGCCCCGGCGACCTGATCGAACACGTAGCCGAGGGGCCGAATCACCAGCGGGACTGGAACGACGAGGTGGCGAAGCGGCTGGCCGACTCGGGCATCTTCGCCAGCATGACGCTGCCAGGCAGCGGCCACGCGGCGTACAGTATCCTGCGCGACACGCTTGAGCGCGAGGGCTCTTCGGCGCTGTCCGTCGAAGACCGCGCGGCGCTGGCTCGTGGTCAGGCGGCGCTGGAAGGCCGCTCCGAGAACGTGCGACGCTTCCTGGCCCTCGGGATGCTGCCGCGCATGGTGATCTCGTCCGACGCCGGCCCGTTCGACATCGAGTTCGGGAAGCTGTGGCAGGGGCTAGAAGTCGCAGTGGCGGGCGGCATGTCCACCATGCAGGCGCTCCAGGCGAGCACCCGCGTGGCCGCCGAGGCGTGCGGCGTGCTGGACCGGCTCGGCACGCTGGAGGTCGGCAAGGAGGCCGACGTGCTGGTGGTCGAGGCGAACCCACTCGACAACATCCGCAACCTGCGCGACGTGGTGGCCGTCTTCAAGGCCGGGGCGCGCGTCGTCGGCGCGTAGCCTCGTCAGAGCTCGAACAGGCGGTGAATACGCTCCTCGGCGGCCTGTGCCTGCCGAGGACTGAAATCGCCGAGGTCGCGTCGAATCATGGTAGTTGCCAACGTCGTCAGGCGATGGAAGCGAACGACTGAACGCACTCGTAGGCCGGTCTGGGCGAAGTCCGGGTCATTCGGGTCAAGGACGAGATCGGTCGGAAGTAGCATCGCGGGTATCTGCTCAATCCGGCAGGGCGGCGGGTCACAAGGAGTTGCGAAGATGCACATTAAGCTAGCGAAGGCTGCGCGAATCTAACGAAATGGGAGGTCCAGAGGGTCTGAACGGTCGGTAAAGCGGGCCAACCTGACCCGCACCGGAAAACTCTACCCTGCCGGATTGAGCAGATACGCATCGCGGGTATGACACTGGAGACGAACGCAATCACAACATGTCGATGAGCTATAATAGGCCCGTTCAGTAAATTGGCAGGACTAATGTTGTTTTTTGACAGATCGTCAATGGGATGGGTAACAAGAACGACCC
>JBBQBU010000307.1:0-7136 GCA_038318015.1 Chloroflexota bacterium
GATGATCCAACCAGAACACATCGCGTGGCTGGCCGACCTGACGGCTGCGACGGCCCGCTGGCTCGATCCGCACGCCGTTCAGGAGACGCCCGACACCCCAGACGACGCCGACATCAATGCGCCCTCGGAAAGTGAGATTGATGCCCAAACTGAGTAGCCACTCGCAGGATCGAACCGGAGCCGGCGGGCCAGCCGACCACCCGGCCGATACCTCGGCCGAGTGGCGGCTTGATCTTGGGGCGAACGTCGTCGCTGGCGGCGTGCAGTTCCGCGTCTGGGCACCAAACGCCACGCACGTTGCGGTCGTGGTGGGCGGCCCATCCGACATCGACGCTCCGGCCCGGCACGAACTGGCCGCTGAGTCAGCCGGCTACTTCGGCGGCGTGGTTGACGGCATGGGGGCCGGTGCACGCTACCGTTACTCGCTGGATGGCGGACAGCCCTTCCCCGACCCGTGTTCGCGCTCGCAGCCGGACGGGCCGCACGAGGCGTCCGCAGTCGTGGACCCATCAGAATTCGCCTGGCAGGATGCCGGCTGGCGCGGCCCGTCGTCGGACGGCCTTGCTATCTACGAGTTGCACGTTGGGACGTTCACGTCAGCGGGCACCTTCGACGCCGCCATCGCTCGCTTGCCGGACCTTCGCGACTTGGGCGTCTCTGCGATTGAGCTGATGCCGCTGGCCGAAACCCCCGGCCGACGCAACTGGGGCTACGACGGCGTTGACCTGTACGCGCCGTTCTCTGGCTACGGCGGGCCAGAAGGGCTGCGCCGCTTCGTAGACGCGGCTCACAAGCACGGGCTTGGCGTCCTGATCGACGTGGTCTACAACCACTTTGGCCCGGACGGCAACTACCTGCGGATCTACGCCAATGAGTATTTCACGGACCGCCACGTGACGCCCTGGGGCGACGCCGTGAACTACGACGGCCCCAACAGTGAGCACGTCCGACATTTTGTGCTCCAGAACGTGCGCTACTGGCTGGAAGAATATCACCTGGACGGCCTCCGCCTTGACGCCGTGCACGAGATCATCGACACGTCGCCGCGCCACCTGCTGGCCGAGATCGCGGCAGTGGGCCACAGCGTTCCGGGCCGCAACGTCGTCGTCATCGCCGAGGATCACCGCAACCTCGTGCATCAGATCCAGCCAACCGAGGCTGGCGGATTCGGCCTTGACGGCGTGTGGTCCGACGACTTCCACCATGCGCTACGGACCTACCTAACGGGCGAGCGAGAAGCCTACTACGCGAACTATCCCGGCACTCTCGCTGACGTCGCGGCGACCATCGAACGGGGCTTTCTTTTCCAGGGGCAGATGCGCCCGGCCACCGGCGAGAAGCGCGGCACCGTCGTCACCGACGAGCCAGCACGGGCGTTCGTGTTTTGCAGCGAGAACCACGACCAGGTCGGGAACCGAGCGCTGGGCGAGCGGCTGAACCACCTGATCGACCGCGAACGGTACCTTGTGGCTTCGGCGGTGCTGCTGCTGGTCCCCGAGACGATCCTGCTGTTTCAGGGGCAGGAGTTTGCGGCGTCCAGTCCGTTTCAGTTCTTCACCGACCACAACGCCGAACTCGGCGCGCTTGTCACCGAAGGCCGGCGACGCGAGTTCGCCGGCTTCGCCGCGTTTGTGGACCCGACCCGCCGGGACATGATCCCTGACCCGCAAGCCGACGCCACGTATCAACGGTCGGTGCTGGACTGGGGCGAGCGTGAGCGGAACGCCGAGGTCTACCACCTGTACCGGACGCTGCTGGCCCTGCGCCGCAACGATCCCGTCCTCCGCCAGCAGCAGCGACTCCAGACGCGGGCGCGGGCCATCGGTGAACACCTGCTGGCAGTGCGGCGCTGGCACGACGGCAGCGAGCGTATGTTGCTGGCCAACTTCGGGCAGGAGCCGGCCGCGCTCTACGACGACGCGAATGCGGCGCTCGACATTTCACGGATACCGGCCTGGCGCGTCATCTGGGGCACGGAAGCCGTGCGGACGGGCCAGGACTGGGGAGGCGTGGTGCCCGGCCGCGCTGCCGTGCTGCTCGCGCGCTAAACATGCGGCGCAACGAGCACAGCAGGTGACACGGCGCAGGCTGATCGCAGACACCTGCGACGAATCCTGTTCAGGCGGCAGCGTCGGCCCGTTCGGGCACGTCAAGGCTCAGGGCGGGGTCATACACGACGTAGCAGGCCTTCCCTCGCCGCTTCGCCTGATACATCGCGATGTCAGCCTCGCGCAGCAAGCCGGTCAGGACGTCAGGGTCAGGCAAGAACGCACTGAGCGAGATGCCGATGCTCCACTGTACCGTCATGGAGTGGCCTTCCACCTCGAACGGCTCTGCGAAGACACTGAGGATGCGGCTCGCGATGATTTCCGCATCTTCGGCGCGCTCAGCACCATCGGCCAGAACCGCAAATTCGTCGCCGCCGAGCCGCGCCACGAAATCTCGCTCGCGGACGCTCTTTCGCAGGCGGTCGGCCACGGCGCGAAGTAGCGCATCCCCCGCCGCGTGGCCGAGCGTGTCGTTGACCAGTTTGAAGCCGTCCAGGTCGAGGTACAGCAGCGCCGTCGAATCGTCGTCCAGGTCAGCCCGCCGCCGAGGATAGGTCAGCCGCTCCATCAACTGCGCCCGGTTTGCCAGGCCGGTGAGGGCATCGTGCTGCGCCTGGTGGGCAAGCTGCGCTTCAAAGCGCTGGCGCTCGACCTGATGCCCGACGAGGCCCGCCAGGATTCGCAGCCACGCGATTTGCTCCGCGGACACCGGCGTTGGCGACCGGTCCAGCCCGCAGAGCGTCCCGAACGGTGTGCCGTCGACCTTCAAGATTGGGACGCTGACATAGGTGGTGACATGTAGCTCTTGCACCACGGGCAACAGGGCTGCCACGGGGTCCAGGCCCAAGTCGGGGATCAAGAGCGGCTCGGCGGACTCAACGACGCGCCGACAGACGGTCTGCTCAAACGGAACTTCCAGCCCGACCGACAGACCAAGGTTCTTGTCGCCGTAGCCCTCACGCACTGCAACGATGGTCAGGTGCCTGGCGGTGATGTCGGCTTCGCTCAGAAGGACGGTCCCCATGCCCAGGAGTTCTTGCATCAGGGCCAGAACCGCATCGATAGCTTCAGAGGCCGACGCGAACGACGTGGCGGTCAAGGTCGAGATGGATGCGAGAACCGGAGCAGCCAGGGGTGGCATCACGCCTCCAGAGAGCGATTGAGTCCGCAGAGTTTAGCCCTGCATAGTGCCTAACGCTCGCCACGGCGCAACAGTGACGACCAGGGACGCAAGCGGCATACCTATGGTGCGAAACATGCCTCTCATGCATCGCGCCGCCGGGAGGCCGAACCTGCATGGGTCCGCCACGCTGATGTATGAGCTTATGCCGCCGTGGCGTCAGCGCCCGCGAGACAGCAGCATCGACAGACCCGCCGCGACCAGTTCGGCCGTGATCGAGACGATGCGGTACAGGATGCTCGTGACGGCGGCGGCCGGGGCCGGCATCATCGTCGAGAGTAGCAACGTCATCAACCCCTCGCGCGCCCCGAGGCCGGCCGGCGCAATCGGCACGGCCAGCCCGAACAGGTAGCTCAGGGCGGCGATGCCGCTGACAGCCGGCAGATGCTCCCAGTGCAGCGCATCGACCACCGTGTGCGATGTGGCGAACAGGCCCACCGACATGCTGACCCACAGCACGACGTAGCCGAGCAGCAGCAACAGAATGACGCGGTATGGCGGCAAGTCAGTGCAAAGTTCTGTGCCCTTGCCCGGCAGGCGGTTCGAGGCGAAGCGCAGGACTGGCCCCATGATGCGCGGGTGCAGCCCGATCAGGCCGACCGGCAGCGCGAGATACGACAGCCAGGAAATCAGTTCCAGGTGACCGGCCAACCCCTGCTCACGCAGCAGGACGGGGATGCTCAAGACGCTGACGAGCGCCGCCCCGAGCAACGACAGCGCCAGTTCCACCAGGACGCTGGTGACGCCAATCGAGGCCGACTGCCCGCGCTGCTGGAGCAACGCGACACGGCCGGCGGCGTGCATCACCTTGCCCGGCAGGTACTTCCCGATGTTTGTCACCAGGAAGATGCGGAAGGCAACCAGAGACGTGACCCTACCGCCGAGGCCCCGGTAGATGGTGAGCCAGAGCGGCGCGGTCGCGGCTGATGCAGCCAGCATGATCAGGAATGCGGCGGCAATCGGCAACGGCTGAAACTGCCACTCGACCTCCCAGATCCGGGGGTCGTTGAGGCTCGCCCAGAGGGTGTAGCCAACCCCGCCCAGCAGGATCAGGCCAACGAGAACCTTCAGCGCCGGATGTTGGAGCATACCTGAGCGCGGCCTGGGAGTGGTGTCGGCCAGCGATGGACCTCCGACGGCGACATAGTGCTAAGGCTACCGGATCGACGGGCTCTCACGAAAGGTAGTGCGGCACCAGACGCAACGGTCAGCACCGCCGCAATGGTCTGATCGGCAGAGTGGGCGAAGGCGTCCACGTCGCCTACCGTCGCAGGCGGCGGTACAACGCTACCGTCCGGCTGGCCGCCTCAGTCCAGCGTTCAGGGCCAGCGGTTGCCTGCGCGCCGGCCGCCCCGAGCCGCCGCGCACGTGCGGGGTCTGCCAGCAGCCGCTCGATGGCCGCGCCGAGGGCTGACGGGTCGCTGGGCGGCACCAGCACACCGCTCTGCCCATCCTGGACCACTTCGGCCAGGTCGCCCACGCGCGTCGCCACCAGCGGGCTGCCGAACCGGCGGGCAGCCAGCAGCATGGCGCTGGACGTGACCGAGCGGTACGGCAGCACCACCACGTCGGCAGCGCAGAGGTAGGCGGCCAGACGCGGCTCGGGCAGAAACTCCAGGTCAAGCACCGTGCGATCCGCGATGCCCAGGGCCGCCAGTTGCCGCGCGTACCCGTAGAAGCCCTCGTTCGGCTTGCCGGCGATGACCAGCCGGGCCTGCGGACGGCGCTGCACCACCGCACCGAACGCCGCAATCAAGTCGGCCAGCCCCTTGTACGGCTCGATCAGGCCGGCGAAGAGCACCAGTTCGGCGTCGGCGGGCAGCCGGAGCTGCCGGCGGGCTTCGTCTCGCGTGGGTGCGGCCCACCCTTCGAGCATCGGCCCCATCGGCGTGACGGCGATCCGATCTGCCGGGATGCCCCACTGTTCGCGGAGGGCTACGGCGCTACGCTCGCTGTGGACGACCAGCGCATCAGCCGCACGATAGAGCCGGCCGTACCGTGCTTCGTCGCCCGGCCGCTGGTGGTGCGGCACGAGGTTGTGGACGGTGTAGACCACCGGCACACCCAGCCGCTGCACCGCCCGCCACACCAGCAAATCAAGCGCCGGCTGCACACTCCACTGCACATGCACCACGTCCGGCCGACGGCCCACCATCCCCGCGAGCACCAGCAGCCAGTCGGCCGGGTACTCGGCTGCCTTTAGCACGCGGCGGGCGGCCGGACGGCCTGTTAGCCCGAGCCGCCCCGCCAGCCTGGAGCCTGCCAGCCGAAAGAACTGCTCGTCCAGGCGGTAGCCGGCCGGCGGCGGCAGGTCTTCGTACAGGAAGCGCGACGTGAGCAGCGTGATGTCACAGCCGGCCGCTGCCAAAGCCGCGCACAACGCCCGATCATACGGCGGCGTATTGGCGTTCGGGTCCACCTGAACGACGTGGAGGGGTCGCTCTGTCGGTATGACGGGTATCATCGGCGCATCGAACCTGACCATGACGGTAGCAGTATGCGGGTCTTGATCCTGACCCATCATTATCCGCCGGAGGTCGGCGCGCCACAGACCCGGCTCAGCGGCACGGCGCGCCACCTGCGCGACCAGGGGCACGACGTCGTGGTCGTCACGGCGATGCCCTCGTACCCGCACGGGATCATCCAGTCGGCCTACCGGCGGACGCCGCGCCATAGCGAGATGATCGACGGCATCCGCGTCGAGCGCACCTGGACGTTCGCCCGGCGCGGTTCTGCGATTCGGCTTCGGCTGGCGAACCAGTTGTCGTTCACGGCGTCGGCACTGGCAGCGCTGCCGGCGGTCGGCCCGCAAGACGTCATCCTGGTGGAAAGCCCGCCGCTGTTTTTGGGGCTGCCAGCCGCCATCTTCCGGGCGGCGCTCGGTGCCCCGATGGTGCTGCACGTGTCGGACCTGTGGCCTGCCGTTCCCATCGAGCTTGGCGCGCTGACGAATCCCCAGGTGATCCGTGCCGCCCGCCTCTTTGAGCGTGTGGTCTACGCGGCCAGCGCCCGGCTGATCGTCGTCACCGAGCGGTGGCGGGACCAGTTGATCGCGGACGGCATCAGCGCCGACAAGATCGATCTGGTGACGAATGGCGTGGACGCGCGGCACTTCGATCCTGCCACGCCCAGCGCAGCAGCCGAGCGGGACCATGTCCGCGCCGAGTTTGGCCTGACGGGCAAGACGGTCGTCGCCTGCATCGGGACGGTCAGTTACGTCTACGGCTACGAGACGATTCTGGACGCAGCGGCGCTGCTGGCCGCCGATCCTTACGTCCAGTTCCTGATTGTGGGCGACGGCTCTCAGAAAGCCGCAGTCGCGGAGACGGTGCGGACGCGGCGCCTCGCGAACGTGACGCTGCTGCCGGCCCAACCGCACGAGCGCATCCGTAGTTTCCAGGCCGCTGCCGACCTGTCGGTGAGCGCGCTGCTGCCGATGCCCGTCACGCGCGGCCAACTCCCGGTTCGCATCCTTGAGGCGATGGCGATGGCGCGGCCCGTGATCTTCAGCGGCGAGGGCGTGGCCGCCGACCTGATCGACCGCAGCGGCGCAGGGTTGTCCGTACCGCCCGCAGACGCCCGCGCCCTGGCCGATGCGATCACGGCGCTTGCGGCCGATCCTGCCCGCCGGCAGCGACTCGGTGCCGCCGGTCGTGCGACCATTCTGGACCGCTTCGACCGCGCGACCGTGGCCGGCAAGATCGAGGCATCGTTGCGGCGCGCCGCCGACCACTGAACGCTTCCAGGCTCAGGGTCATCGTACAATGGCAGTAATGGTCCGTTTGCTGATGTTCGGCGGAGATGTCCGTGGAGATCACGATGCCCGACAAGATGGTGACGGCCATTGAGGATGCCGCCCGAGCGCGCGGACTCGACTCGGCCACACTCGTTGCTGAACTCGCGACCGA
>JBBQBU010000308.1:0-7136 GCA_038318015.1 Chloroflexota bacterium
CCCCACGGCGATGATGGTGGCAAACACCGTCAGCACCAGACTGAAGACCAGGATGTTGCGGGCCGTCACATCGGTAATGTTGCGCGCCATCACTCGCTTGCTGATTGGCAAGGTGGCGCACGCCGAGGACGACGAGGCCGCTGCCGTGGCCGCCCAACGCCCGCGCAGGCTGGCTCGGCACGTAGTCCAGATCGCGGATGGCGGCCTCAACACGGGCGCGCGCGTCAGTCCCGACGTAGCCGCTGCCGTTGATACAGCGCGAGACGGTGGCGAGTGACACGCCCGCATGCGCGGCCACGTCGTAGATTGTTCGCCGACCGGAAGTCATCGCGCTGCCGCCGGAATCAACACGAGCCACCTCAACGTGGTTGCCTGATGTGGAAGCGCTTCCACATCGATCATACGGATTCTACTCCTGCGTTTTCAGCGTGTCAAGCAGCCGGCCACGCGGCGGTTCTCACTCGCCCCTGTCGCGCTGATGGGGGTCCCTCGTGCGCGCTGCGGGGATGCTCCAGCTCGTGACGGATTGCCACGCGTCATGGAATCGGGCTGCGTCGAGAGGTATGGAGGGAAACCGACCGCTCGTGTTATCAGCGGGGCGGGACTGTCCCGCCTTCGCCGTAGACTGGCAGGCTGCCGGTGCCGTGCCTGGATGGCCGCGTGGCATCCGCACCCGGGCTGTGCAGCGGGCCGCCCGTGCTCCAACCGAAAACGGTCCACGGCGACCGCTGCCAGCGATCACCGACGGCAGCCTCGCTGGCATCCTCGCCAAGCCACGTTAGCGCTGCACTCACCGCCTGCTCCACGGACAACTGCCGGCCAGCGTCGTGCGCGGCGTCGGCGGCAGTCGCACCCAGGTGCGCGCGAGCAGCGGCGACCATCCGCTCGGAATTGGCGCGCGCCGCCTGCGCCCGCACCGTCCCAACAGACTGGGCGGCCGACTGCGACGCGGCGTCCAGTCGCACGGCAAACTCAGCGTCGCCGCGCGCGTTCGCAAGGGTCGCCACCGCCGCCAGAAGGAACGACAGCCGCCGCACGTTCCCAACCTCGCGGGCCAGCAGCACCGCTTCGCGGAGCAATCGGCTGGCCTCATCCAGCGACTTCTGGGTGACGGCCAGTTGTCCGAGCATGTTCAGGGCCATCGCGATCAGGTGACGGTCGCCCAGGGGCCGGGCCAGCGTCAGACACTCCTCGTAGCAGCGGCGTGACTGCTCCAGGTCGCCGCCGTACTGCTGAGCCAGCCCGAGATACACCAGCGCGTTCGACAGCACCGCCGGGTCGCCCATGACCCGCGCGACGGTCGCCCCCTCGGCACCCATGCGCTGCGCCTGGAGTACGTCGCCTTCCATGAACGCGACATACCCCAGGCGTGTCAGGACAACGGCCTTCCAGTGCACGTCGCCAAGCCGTTGAAAGAGCGCCAGGCTCTCATGGAGCAACGCGCGGGCACCGGCAGAATCGCCACGCAACACCGCGAGCCAGCCCAGGTTATTCAGCACGTCCGCGATCTGCTGCGGCTCGTGCAAGGCGCGGGCACTCGCCAGGCTCTCGCGAAGCAGCCGTTCCGTCGCATCGTAGTCCGATAGATCGCGCGCCAGGATGCTGGCCCCGTGTAGCGCCTGACCGCGCGCCGACGAGGCCGGGCCGTGGGCCGCCAGCGCCAGGATCGCTGCGATGCGCGTCTGGGCCTCAGCAGCGTTGCTGCGGACCGCCCAATAGTGCCAGAGGGCGGCGCTCAGGCGCAGGCCAATGTCCACCCGCGCCGCGTCGTCGGTGTCGCCCTGGCTCCAGGAGAACGCGATAGCAACGTTGGTGCGCTCGGCGTCGAGGCGCTCGATCCAGGCCAGTTGGTTGGCGTCCACGGCAAGGTGCGGCGCAGCCTCCTCGGCCACCGACAGGTAGTGGTCAGCGTGACGGCGCTGGATGCTGGCAAGCTCTCCGGATGCCTCCAGTTGCCCGCGCGCAAACTCGCGGATGGTCGCCAGCATCCGGAGGCGCGCGTCGCCGTCGGCTGATTCTTCGCGCCGCAACAGGCTCTTGTCCACCAGCGATGACAGCGCGTCCAGGGTTGCTAACGGGTCGTCGTCCAGGCTGCAAATTGCCTCGCCGGCCTCCAGCGACCATGTGTCCACGAAGACGCTGGCCCGCCGGAACACGGTCCGGTCGCGCTCGTCCAGCAGATCGTGGCTCCAGGCGATCGCGGCGCGCAACGTCTGCTGGCGGGCCGGTAGATCACGCGGGCCGCCGGTCAGCACGGCAAGGCTATGGCCGAGGCGGCCAAGCAATGCCGACGGCGAAAGGAAACGAATCCGCGCCGCTGCCAGTTCAATGGCGAGCGGCAAGCCGTCGAGCCGCCGGCAGATTTCGGCGATCACCTCGGCGTCGGCGTCCGTCGCCACGAAGTCGCGCTTTGCCTCAACTGCCCGCTCCACGAACAGCCGTGGTGCCGCTAGCTCGTAGATCTGCCGGGCGCTGTGCAGCGAGGTTGCCGGCAGTTCTAGCGGGGCCACCGAGTACTCGCGCTCGCCGGTCAGGTGGAGCGGCTCTCGGCTGGTGGCGAGGACGCGCACGCGCGGGCAGGCGGCCAGCACGTCGGCGACAAACGTCGCCGCGTCGAGAATCTGTTCAAAGTTGTCGAGGATCAGCAGTTGCTCACGGCCGCTCAGCACATCCACGACGAGATCGCGCGGCTGCTGCGTCAGCACGTCGCGGACGCCGAGTGCCTGGGCAACGCTGGATGGCACCTGCCGCGCGTCCGTCACGGACGCCAGCGACACAAAGCACACCCCGTCCTCAAACGCCTGCTGTGCGCCATCCGCCAGCGCGACGGCCAGCCGCGTCTTGCCGCTCCCGCCAGCGCCGGTCAGCGTGAGCAGGCGCGTTTCGGGGTCCAGTAGCAGCCGGCGGCAGTCGGCCAACTCGCGGTCCCGGCCGATCAACGTCCGGTACTGCGTCGGCAGCCGGTGCGACACATCGAGCGAGCGCGGCGGCGGGAAGCTCGTGGGCAAACCCGCCATGTTGAGCTGGTACACCCGTTCGGCGAATGAGAAGTCTTTGAAGCGGTACGAACCCAGTTCGGTCAGGCTCAAGTCGGGAGACAGGGTCGTGCCCACGAGGTCGGCGCTCGTGCTCGACATCAGCACCTGGCCGCCGTGTCCCGCCGAGCAGATGCGCGCCGCGCGGTGGACGTCCAAGCCCGCGTAGCCGGTCGCGGTGACGGTCGGCTCGCCGGTGTGGATGCCGAGCCGCACGCGCACCCGCACGCCGTCGGGCCAGCGGTGCGCTGCGAGCGCGCGCTGTGTCGCGGCGGCGGCAACCACGGCCTCACTGGCCCGCCCGAATGAGGCGAAGCACGCGTCGCCCTGGGTGTCGAGGACGCGGCCACCGGCAGACTGGATGGCCCCGAACAGCAACCGCCGATGCTCGTCCAACGCGGCGGGATAGGCCGCCCCGAGGCGCAGCAGGAGTCGCGTCGATCCTTCGATATCCGTGAACAGCAACGTCACTGTTCCGGATGGCAAGCCGCTCATGCAGAGACCCTTCGGTGGAGCACTGGCACCCGTCCAACCCACGCAAGGCGATGGCCGATGACAGCCTCATTATGCCGTGGCACAGACGTGCTCGGCAGCATTCGCCATAAAGCATGGGTGAGCAGACATCCGGATTGTTGGTCTGCCAACGACCAGCGCACAGCCGACAATGTGCGAGCGGGCGACTGCGAGTTGGCTACACTATGGCGTCCGCTCGGTCCTCGCAGGCCGTCCAGGCGCGGACCGACAACGACGAGAGACTGGCGCTCAATCCCTGGGGATCGACTGCGGCCCAGGTGTGCGCTTCGGGACGATTGAGAGCATGGTTTCACCCCCGAGCGGATCGGGCGCCAGCCAGCGCCCGGCCGCCGCCGCGCCATCGGAGCGGCCAGCCCAGGAGCGCCAGCGGTCTCCGGTGAGTGGACGAACCGCCTCGTACGAATCACCGTTGCTTGGCGGCATCCTCGTCGTTGCGCTGGTGCTGCGCCTGCCGTACCTCTGGGACGTGCCGCGCTTCACCGACGAACTGCAAGAGATCCTGTGGTCACTGGCGATCTACCGGGGCGAGATCATGCCGCTGACGGCCGTTGACTCGTACTACGGCCCGCTCTGGAGCTACCTGATGGCGGGCAGCTTCTTCCTTGATCCGACCGGCCAGTACCTGGAGTTCTTGCCGCGCGTCCTGGCGACGCTCCTGGCGGTCGTGTCGGTCGCCGCCACCTACTACGTCGGGCGCGACATGGCCGGCGTGCGGGCAGGGCTGATCGCCGCCGCGTTCATGGCGACGGCGGGCGGCCACATCATCATCAACAGCCACACCGCCCGCTCGAACTCCATCACCCCGCTGATCTCGACCATCCTGGTCTGGTCGGTCTGGCGGGCGACGCGGGCTGCCAGAGACGGCTCACGAACCGCCGGCAACGGTGCGTGGCTGGCACTGGCCGGGTTCCTCTTCGCGATGGCGCTCCAGACGCACCTCTCGGCTATTGCCTTTGCGCCGGGGCTGGCGCTGGCGGTCCTGGTGCTGCGCCCGCGCCTGCTGCTGACGCGCTGGCTGCCGCTGGCAGTTGTCGGGTTCCTCATTGGCTACAGCAACATGCTGATCTGGAACCTGCAAAACGGCTTCTGGTCGTTTGTGCACGCGCGGGCGCTGCAACAGGGGTATACTGGCGGTCGCGGCATCGACCTGTCCAGCTACGCCGCCAACATGGGGGCGCTTTTCGAGTCGCTGTCACGCCTGGTGAGCGGCACCATCGACGAAGCAGGCAACCCGGCCGCGCTGCTGTACCTTCCGCTGGGAATCGTCGGGTTGGGGCTGCTGGCGCGGCGCGGCAACCCGGTGCCGGCCCTCTTCCTGCTCTCCACGGCGCTGGTTCTGCCGTATTTCAATCCGCGCTACGGCCCGATCCTGAGCGGCCGGTACATCGTGCCGTTGATGCCGTTCCTGTTCCTGGGCGTCGCGCTGGCCGTTGACGCGTTGTTCCGGCGGCTGCCAGCGATTCGCACCACCCGCACGGCAGACTTGCGCCCGCTGCTGGCCGCAGGGGCACTGGCGCTGCTCGTGCTGTTCCCGCTGGCTCCGCTGGCGCTGTACTACCGCGAAGGACTAGGCGACGAGCGCACAAACGATGCGCTGTTTCTGCTGCGGGGGGCCGTTCAGGCGGCGTATCAGGACGGCGACCTCGTGCTGGTTGACGAGTCGCTGGCGCAGGAAGCGTTGACGGCCGGCGGCACCGACCTGAAGGCGATCCGAATGCTTCTGGAGGCTGACCACATCCCGTACCGCGTCGCCAAGCTGACGCGTGCCAGCTTCATGGACGATGCGGCGGAGCATCCACGTATCCTGGCGGTGATGTCCACCAAGAAGGAAGACGACATGACGCGCGGACTGCGCGTGGCCGCGCTCACCCCGGAAGTGGAGTCGGCCTCACGCAGCGGGCGGCGGTACGCGGTCTACGCCATCTCGCAGGCGCGATAGCACCCTAACCCCCAGCCCCCCACTCTTCGGCAAAGCGGCCCTCACCCCCTGGCCCCCGCTCTTCGGCAAAGCGGCCCTCTCCCCCTGGCCCCCTCTCCCGCAAGCGGGAGAGGGGGAATAACATTTCTCGCCTCTCGCCTCTCGCCCGAGTAGTACACTCACTCGCGCTGGCGGTGCGTCGCCGGCTACTTCGGTGCGCGCCTGGGACGCCCCAGGACTCGCCAGTTGAGGGAGCGACAGGATGGGGCAGGCAGCAGACGCGACCAGGGAGGTACGGATCGCCGTGATTCCCGGCGACGGCATCGGGCAGGAGGTCGTGCCCGAGGGCGTGCGCATCCTCGATCTGCTGGCCGCTCAGTCCGGCGGGCGCTTCTCGTTCGCCTATGAAGAGTTCCCGTGGGGCTGCAAGTACTACCAGGACACCGGCCGGATGATCGACGATGCGGCCCTCGAGACGCTCAAGACGTTCGACGCGATCTACTTCGGTGCGGTCGGCTGGCCGGGCGTGCCAGACCACATCAGCCTGTGGGGGCTGCGGCTGGCGATCTGCCAGGGCTTCGACCAGTACGTCAATATCCGACCCGTGCAGTTGCTACCCGGCGTGGAAAGCCCGCTGCGCCACGCCACGCGCGACACCATCGACTGGATCGTCGTGCGGGAGAACAGCGAAGGCGAGTACGCCGGCATTGGTGGGCGGAACCTCTCGGGGCGCGGGCGCGGCAAGGAGATCGCGATTCAGGCCGGCCTCTTCACCGAAGAGGGCTGCGAGCGCGTCATCCGCTACGCCTTCAACCTGGCGCTGACCCGCAAGCGCAAGAAGGTGACGAGCGTCACCAAGTCGAACGCCCAGCAGTACGGCATGGTGCTATGGGACGAAGTGTTCCGGCGGGTCAGCATGGAGTTCCCCGGCGTTGAGACGGAACAGTGGCTGGTGGATGCGATGGCCGCGCGTTTCGTGCTGCGGCCGGACACACTGGAGGTCGTCGTCGCCTCCAACCTGTTTGCCGACATCCTGTCGGACCTGGGCAGCGCGCTGGCCGGTAGCCTGGGCATCGCCGCCAGCGCCAACCTGAACCCAGATGGCCGATTCCCCAGCATGTTCGAGCCGGTGCACGGCTCGGCCCCGGACATTGCGGGCAAGGGCATCGCCAACCCGATTGCTGCCGTGTGGAGCGCCGCGCTCATGCTGGACCACCTGGGCCTGCCGGGCGAGGCGGCAAAGATCATGACAGCCATTGAGGCAGTGACGGCCGCCGGGCTGCTCACGCCGGACCTGGGCGGCACCTGCACCACCCGCGAGGTCGCCGACGCGATCCTGGCGGCCTTGGCCGACCCGCAGAAGCAGGCCACGCCGGTGCCGGCCCGCTGACGGGCAAACGTTGCCGGGCCGCGCGCCGAGCGTGCCCGAGGCTGACGCCCTGATGGCACACCGATGACCGACGCAGCGACGCCGACTTCGCAGGATAACGCGCCGGTTCCCCACCAGCAGATGGGGGGCCGCGTCTTCCTGGGCGACAATCTGCCTATTCTGCGCGCCCTTTCGGACGCCAGCATCGACCTGATCTACGTCGATCCGCCGTTCAACACCGGCCGGTCGCAGGTGCTCCAGTGCGTCAGGACAGCGCGCG
>JBBQBU010000309.1:0-7116 GCA_038318015.1 Chloroflexota bacterium
GGAGAGGGGGGGACGAGCCACCATCGTGCGGGTGATTTGCACGGGCATCAGCGGCACTGAGCGCGTCGGCTACCTGGACGATGTGCGGGCGCTCGCGGCGCAGCAGGGCCGCGACCTCCAGATCTTCGACGTGCGCGACACGATGTTCCAGGTCGCGCAAGACGTGGGCGAGCCGGTCGAGGAGGAGACGATCCTCGACATGTTCCCGCACGCACTGGTGCTGTTGCGAGCCGCCGCGCTGGAGAAGATCGCCAGCATCTGCGAGCAGGCTGGCGAGCACCAGGACTGGATTATCAACACGCACGCCGTCTTCCGGTGGAAGAACACGCTGATCTCGGGCTTTGACCCGTACTACCTGGAGCGGTTGAAGCCGGACCTATACATCACCATCACTGCCGGCGTCCTGACCGTGCGTGAGCGCCTGCGCCGGCACCCGCGATGGGAAGACACCACCCTCTCCGAACTGCTGGTCTGGCGGGAAGAGGAGCAGTGGGCGACTGAGGAGATGGCGCGCATCCACCACAAGCCGCAGTATCTGCTCGGGCGGGCACTGCCGCCACGCGCGCTGCACCGTCTGATGTTTGAACCGCACGTCAAGTCGGTGTACCTGAGCTACCCGATGCAGCATGCTCATGGCGACCGGTTGGCGCTGATTGAGTTCAAGGCGCGCCTCGAACGGTCGTTCCTGATCTTTGACCCCGCTGACGTGAACGACTTCGAAGTTGAGGGGCGCGACGGCACGGCCGGTACGACGGTGGTGCCGGGGCCATCTGGGAGCATCGGGCTTGACGAGTCGGCTGCGGCTGATGGCGGGCTGCCGGCCGCTGCCCCACGCAGCGACGGCACCGCCGAACTGCGCGAGGCACTCCAGGCTGCGCCAGCGGCGGCCGGGCTGTTCGGGGACCGCGATCTGCGCCACGTCGCGGACCAGATCGTCTTCCGCGACTACAAACTGATCGCCCAGTCAGACATCGTCGTCGTCTTCTACGATGCGCTGGTGCCGTCGCCCGGCGTCATCAGCGAAATGAACTACGCCTTGCAGACGGGCAAGCGCGTGTACGGCGTCTGGCTGCCGACCAGCCCGCCGTCGCCGTTCTTCACCCGCTACTGCACGCGCGTGTTCGGAACGGCGGATGAGCTGTTCTCGTACTTCGAGCGGCACGGCATCGCCGGCTCGGGCGTCGCCCCGGCCTGACGCGCCGTTTCAGCTTAGCGCGCCGCCATGCCGCCCGCCGGGAACAGTTTCAGCATCACGCGGCCGTCCGAGCCGACCCAGCCGGTGAACACCGTCTGATTCCGCACGATCACGATGGACACTCCGGCGTCGAGGGTCGTGGTGCGGCCGTCGTAGGCCACGAGGCGCAGCGCAATCGGTTCAGTGCGATATTCGGCGTGCGGGCGGCCGATCAGCGACTCGATTGCGGCCCAGGCGGCATCGCGCATCATCTCGAACACGGACGACGGGTCGGCCTTCGTGATGGACGCTGGGTCGCGGGCTGGCGGCAGCAGGCAGAGGGTCTGGTAGCCGTCCAGGTCCGGCGCGAGACTGACGTGAAGCTCTCTGCCCCGCCAGGATGCGGCAAGCTCGGTGGGCATGCGTGCGGCGATGCTCTCGGCCAGCGCCGGCCCTAGGTCCCTCACCCCCCAGCCCCCTCTCCCGCTTGCGGGAGAGGGGGAGCTGTCCGACGAATTGTCTGTTTGTGCTGCGAAGACGGGCACGAGAGCCGGCGTAGCCACGCCTGCAATCTCCGCTCGAATGCCTCGATCCAGTTGCGCTGTGGACCGGCTCGCGCGATCTGTTGCGATACTTCCCCCCCTCTCCCGCTTGCGGGAGGGGGGGTCGGGGGGTGAGGGCTGTTCGGCAGGCGCTCGCGCGAAACGCGCCAGTCCGAGCGTCGCCAACGCCGATACCAGTTCGGCAGATGTATCAGCCTGCTCCGTCGGCTCGCGCACCTCGACGGCCACGGGGTCGGCGGGTGGATGCTCGCCGGCCTGCACGAACACATCGTGCCAGGGACTGCCGACGCCGGGCCGTGGCGTCCCCAGGCAGCCGGCCGGCTCGAAGCGCTCAGCCGCACGCACCCACACCCAACCAGATGGGGACCGTAACAGGAAGCGCGCGCTGTCCGGGCCGCGCACCGTCCAGCCGGACCCTTCGGGCGGCTCGTCGGGGTCGGGGGCCGTAGCGCGCGGCAGCAGGATCAGGTCGGCAAGGGTCAGCCGCTCGATGCCTAAATCGTGGGCGGCCACCAGCGGCGCGGCCAGCGAGGACAGCACCAGTCGGCTGTCCTCGCCGATGCTAGTAGATGCCGTCTGTCGCACCTGCCCCTTGACGTAGGCGTCCAGCACGGCGAGATGGGCCGGGTGCCCGACGTGCGACAGGGCGGCCAGGGTGAAGACGGCCCCGCGCGGCGTGATCTCCAGCGTAGCGGCGCGCGGACTGCCGTTGCTGCCGTGTGAGAGCGGCGTGAACTCAATCGGCCAGCGAAACATGAGCGGCTACCACCGATCTAGTGCGGTGCAGGGGATTGATCGACAGCGGGAGGCTCGCGGCGCACGGCATCCACCACCCGCGCCTCGGTGAGCGTGATGAGATCGTTGACGGCGACGCGCAGGTTCAGCCCGCGCCGGCCGCCATTCACCAGCACCCAGTCATGCGCCAGCGCCGCCCGTTCGATGCATGGTTCGAACGGCTTGTTCACTAGCGCCAGCGCGCCGATGCCGCCGACCAGCAGGCCCGTCAGGCGCTCGGCCTCCTTCTGCGGGGCCATTCGGACGGCCTTGGCGTCGATGGAGCGGGCCAGCACGCGCATGTCCAGCTCGTCCGGCCCGGCGATCATCACCAGCAGCGGCTTGCTGCGCGGCTCTTCCCGCAAGACGACCAGCGTCTTGTACACCTGCTCGGCGGGCACCCCGAGCGCCTCCGCCACTCCCACTGCTGAGTGAATGTCGGGGTCGTAGGGCAGCGCTTCGTACGCCACCCGCTTCGCGTCCAGCAGGCGGATCGCATTGGTCTTCTCAAGCTTCTGGCGGGGCATACTGCGAAGTCTAGTACACCTGTGGCACGGCGCGTCAGCCGCACTTGATCGAAGGTCGCAGGACGGCACCGGTGCCGAGCTGGTCCGATCCTTGCTATTTTGGCGCGCGCCGATCCGGACAAGGTTCGGATGATGGTGTGGAGGAGTTGCTTGATGACCGTTCGGATGTATCCAGGGCAGCCTTACCCGCTCGGAGCTACCTGGGATGGGAGCGGCGTCAACTTCGCGCTGTTCAGTGAACATGCTGAGGCGGTCGAGTTGTGCCTATTTGACACGGCATACGGCGAACCTGAGTCCGTGCGCGTGCGGATGCCGGAACAGACCGATCTTGTGTGGCACGTCTACCTGCCGGAGGCCCGTCCAGGGCAGTTGTACGGTTACCGTGTCTTCGGGCCGTGGGCGCCGCACGAGGGGCACCGCTTCAACCCGAACAAGTTGCTGATCGACCCGTATGCCAAGGCGCTGTCTGGGCCGATCAAGTGGTCAGACGCGATGTTCAGCTACTCGCTGGACGGCCACCCCGACGCGGACCTGGAGATGGACGAGAGCGACAGCGCACCCGGCATGCCAAAAGGTGTCGTCATTGAGCCTGCGTTCTCCTGGGGCGACGACCGCCCCCCGAAGACGCCGTGGCACGAGACGGTCATCTACGAGACCCATGTGCGCGGCTTCACGAAGCGGCACCCGGAGCTACCGCCGGGGCTGGCCGGGACTTATGCGGGCCTTGCCGACTACCGGGTGATCCGCTACCTGAAGGAGCTTGGCATCACGGCCGTTGAGTTGATGCCGGTGCACCACTTTGTCCACGACAAGCACTTGCTGGACCGGAACCTACGCAACTACTGGGGCTACAACTCGATTGCGTATCTCGCCCCAGAAACGAGTTATGGCCGCGCGCAGTCGGCTGGTGCCAGCGTCAACGAGTTCAAGACGATGGTCAAGTCGCTGCACAACGCGGGCATCGAGGTCATCCTCGATGTGGTCTACAACCACACCGCCGAGGGCAACCACATGGGGCCGACGCTCTCGTTCCGGGGCATCGACAACGCCTCGTACTACCGCCTTGTGGGCGACGACAAGCGGTACTACATGGACTACACCGGCACCGGTAACACGCTCAACATGCTGCACCCGCGCACCATCCAACTCATTATGGACAGCCTGCGCTACTGGGTGCTGGAGATGCACGTTGACGGCTTCCGCTTCGACCTGGCGTCCACGCTGGCTCGCGAGTTGCATGCCGTTGACCGTCTGTCGGCCTTCTTCGACATCATCCACCAGGATCCGGTACTGTCGCAGGTGAAGCTGATCGCTGAGCCGTGGGACGTCGGCGAGGGCGGCTATCAGGTCGGCAACTTTCCGGTTTTGTGGACCGAGTGGAACGGCAAGTACCGCGACTCGATGCGGAAATTCTGGCGCGGGGACCAGGGCACCGTGGCCGAACTGGGCTACCGTCTGACGGGTAGCAGCGACCTGTACGCCAGCAACGGCCGCCGACCGCACGCCAGCATCAACTTCGTGACGGCGCACGACGGCTTCACCATACATGACCTCGTGGCGTACAACGAGAAGCACAACAACGCCAACGGCGAAGGCAACCGCGATGGCGAGAGCCACAACCTCTCGTGGAACTGCGGCGAGGAAGGCCCGACCGACAAGGCGAATGTGCTGGCCCTGCGCGCTCGCCAGATGCGGAACTTCATGACCACGCTGCTGGTGTCGTCGGGCGTGCCGATGATCCTGCACGGCGACGAGATTGCCCGGTCGCAGGGCGGCAACAACAACGTCTACTGCCAGGACAACGAGATCGCGTGGCAGCCGTGGGATCTGTCTGACGAGCAGCGGACGATGCTGGACTGGACCCGACGGGTGATCCGTCTGCGCCGCGAGCACGCGGTGCTGCGTCGGCGGAACTTCTTCCGTGGCCGGCCAATCCGTGGCGGCGACATGAAAGACATCCTCTGGGTGCGCCCAGACGGTCAGGAGATGTCTGAGACGGAGTGGCAGGACGCGGCAGTGCGGGCAGTCGGGGTGTACCTCTCGGGGCAGGCTTCTGACGTGACCGACGACGCCGGCCTGCTCATCGTCGGGGACTCGCTGCTGCTGCTGTTCAATACCAGCGATCGCGCCGTCTCGTTCACGCTCCCGCAGGTGAACGACGGCGGCCCCTGGCGGCTGGCACTGGACTCGACGCACCCGGACTGGCCGGAGGGGCGTCCGCGCGGCTTCGACGGCCGGCGCTATCGGGTCGGGCCGCGCTCAGTGGCCGTCCTGAAGCACGTCCTTGTGGGGCCGGCCTCGCCGCCGGCTGGCATGACCCCCGCCAGGATCGCCATCCCGTCAATCACTCCGGCGGCAACCTCGGCGTAGGCGGCTTTCACCCCCGGCGGCAAACATTCGACCTTTCACCCTGAGGTATTCACGTTCCTCCGGCGCACCACGGACGATGAAAAATCTGGTGCTCCGGCGTTGCTCCCCCTCTCCCGCTTGCGACACGGGGATCCTACCGCAGGCGGAGGGGCCCTGTCGTTCGTGGGAGAGGGGGGTTAGGGGGTGAGGGCTACGTACAGCCGGGGGACCACCGGCTAGCCCTCGTACTTGGTGTCCTTGTGGGCGGCCACGAACTCACGACCGGCACTCAAGAGCAGTTCTTGCAGCGAGAACGTCAGTGATAGGTCGTTGCCGGCCTTCTTCCCCGCGAGCCGGGCGCGCCGCTCGCCATCGGCGGTCAGGCGCTGGCGCTCCGGGTGGTCCGGCTCGCCGGGGTGCCCCAGCGACGCCGCGAAGTCGTTCGGGCCGCCAGCCAGGTAGGTCAGCCCCTTCACGGCCAAGATGTCGTCGAGGTTGTCGTACGCCTTCTTCGACTCCATCTGTGCGCTGACGATCATGTTGGCGTTGGCCCACTTGGCGAACCCAAGCTTGCCGCCATGCCGCGCGATCAACTCCGAGTCCTCGTTGTAGAGGGTGCCACGACCGCCGCCCCACGACCGCCAGCCGTCCGGCGGGAAGAGGCACGCATCGGCCAGCGCCTGGGCCTGCGCGCCAGTCTCGATGTGCGGCCCGAGGATGCCCTGCAAGCCCCGGTCGAGCCACAGGTTGATCTGCCACGGGTCACTGCTTGGGACGCGCGCCGTCACGGACATGCCGTAGCCGTGTGCCACCCGCACAATCGCCTCGATAGAGTCCGACGTGAACGCACCGTGCTCGCCGTCGAGGTTCACGGCGTCGAAGCCGACACGCGCGGCCAATTCGATGGCCTCTACGGACGGCCAGGTCAGTGCCAATACCAGTGCCTTCAATCCCTGGCGATTCTTCTTCAGAATCGAGTTCTCGATCATTGAGACAGTCTCCCCTTCGATGGTATGCGATGTGAGTCAGGCAGATAGGGCGATGGTCTGCCGAGCTATGGCCCTCACCCCCGGCCCCTCTCCCACTTGTGGGAGAGGGGGGACAATCTCAGTGACTGACTCCTGACTCCTAGTACGCTGCCGCGCAGCCGTCTGCGCGCTTGTCGCTGCCGGCGACGTACCCGCCGCCCGGCAGCTTCCAGATGATCTGCCCGCGCCCGAACGCCTGGTCTGTCCCGACCGTGACATCGTGGCCGCGCGCCCGTAGCCCCTCGATGATAGCGGGGTCGGCATCCGGCTCGATGGTGACGGCCTTGCCGCCGTCCCAGCGCCAGCGCGGCGCGTCCAGCGAGGCCTGCGGGTTCATGCCGTAGTCCACCGTGTTCATCACCATCTGCATGTGGCCCTGGGCCTGCATGAAGCCGCCCATCACGCCGAACGGCCCAACGGCCTGGCCGTCGCGCAGCAGGAAGCCGGGGATGATGGTGTGGAACGGCCGCCGGCCCGGTGCCACCTGATTCGGGTGGCCGTCCTCCAGCGTGAAGCCGTACCCCCGGTTGTGCAGCGAGATGCCGGTGTTCGGGACCACCACGCCCGAACCGAAGCCCTGGTAGTTCGACTGGATATAGCTGACCATCATGCCGTCAGCGTCGGCGGCGCACAGGTAGATGGTCCCGCCGGCCTTCGGCTTGCCGACGGTCGGATCAATGGCACGCTCACCGATCAGCGAT
>JBBQBU010000310.1:0-7099 GCA_038318015.1 Chloroflexota bacterium
CGGTGACGTACCCCTGCAATGCCAAGACTGGGAAGATTGTCAAGGAGACGAGTAGGACACCAGCCAACGACCGTTCAACGCGACGCAGCGCCGGAATCAGCACCACACACGCGACAACGCCCACGGCGACCGCCACAAAGCCCAGCGGCAGGATCGGCGCGACGTAGCGGCCATTGAACAGCGGCTCAAACTTGCCAGTCAGCGCCGGTAGCACCAGGATCGCGGACAGGACGACCAACACGGGCGACCAGCAGCGCCGTCGTGCGGCCGCCAACAACCCCAGCAACGCCAGTGCCACGTAGACACCGTGGATCGGGTCGTCAACAACCAGCATTGTGCCGCGCCGCTCGCCAATGTCGCCGCTCAGGAGCAACGGCAGCGAGCCGAGCAGCGCGACGGGATTGGGGCCGTACGGTGCCGGACCGGTCGCCACGCCGCCGGCGTAGGCCGATTGCACGCGAACCGCCGCCTGGAGAGACCCGAAGCCGGTGGCGATGTTGAAGGCCAACATCGGGAGATTCGCCAGCAGGAACAGCCCGAGCGCCAGCCAGCCGGCCCGCGACAGGATGGCGTGCCGCCAATGCAGCAGCGCCCACACCAGCAGCCCCGGCCCGAATGCGAGCGCAGTCGGGTGCGTCTGGACGGCCAGTCCGTAGCCGAGGCCCAGGCCAGCCAGGAGCCACGAGTCGCGCGTCCGTTCCCAGCGGATCAGGCAGGCGAGCGCCAGCGTCAGCGCCAGAGGTGTCAGGCTGTGCGACCAGCCCAGCCGCGAGCTAACCACGGCGTGAAAGGACGACGTTGCCAGTAGCAGCGCCCCCCCCAGACCGATGACCGCCGCCCGCTTCGGCCAGCCGAGGCGAAGCGCGAGTTCCCAGCCGAGCCAGCCGGTAGCCGCCACGGTGAGCAACCCGGCGGCCGCCGTCAGGGAACGCGGCACGAACGAGGACGGCCCGACCAGCACGAATCCGACCGCCAGCAGATAGTTCCAGAGCGGCCCGATGTAGGCATCGACGTTGGTGAGCGGCAGCGTCTGGCCGCGCGCGATGGCGAGGCCAAGCATCACTTCGTCCGTCTCGTCGGTCAGACGCGGTACGTCCCGCAGCTCATAGAGGCGCGTCGTCAGTGCAACCAGTCCGACCACCAGCCCGAGCAGGACGACGACGAGCCTGCCCGTCTGCCGGCGGCGCTCTGCGGCGTCGGATCGGGCCGGTTGTGCGCGCACGGCGTCACGGTCGGTCACTACCGCGCCATTCATCGTGCCACGGTGACGGGACCGAGGTCGATCTCGCCGCCACTGGCTGACACCGCCGCGCCGCTCCGGACCCGCACAGACGCCGGCCCGATGTTCGGACGGTGCAACGCGATGGTCAGGTGATACTCGCCGTCGGTTACTTCGTCGTCAATCAGGAGCCGCATCGTCTGCACCTGCCAGCCGCCGGCCTTCCAGGTGTGCAGCTCCTGGCTGCCGTCGCCCACTTTCCACTCGCCCTCCCAGGCCGTGGCACCGGCGCGGTCATGCAGCCGGACGATCAGCGCATGCTCAGGCGGCCGGTCTTGCAGCGCTTCGAACATCAGCGTTAGGTCAAGGCGCGAGCCAGGCTTGACGACGCGGCTGTCAAGCTCATAGCCGAGCACGGCGGCCGGACCCAGCCGCGCATCAGTTGGATTGGCGAGCGACGCCTGCAGCACGTCCTTGACGGCCGCCAGATCGACCGAGGGCGACGCGTAGACCCGCCGGAACCGGGCCGGTCGGCGCTGCACATAGGTCTTGACCAGGACAAATTCACGGTCGGCCCAGGCGAGGTACCGCTGCGCTTGCCCCAGATGGTCGTCTTGCAGGATCAGGATGCGGCTGTCGAAGCGGCGCGTCTCAGCAATGGCCTGTTCAGCCGTTAGTGCCCGCGCCAGGATGCGGTTCCATGAGAGGTCGGCCAGCGGCGGCGGCGTCAGGCGGCCGGTCAGCATCGAGAGGTAGGCGTCGTCAATGACCACGAAATCGGATGGCGCGGTCGCCGTCTGCACGATCAGGATATCGTCGGCGTAGCGCGTCAGGTCCGCGCCGGCGTGCCGATAGACGATGGATCGCGTCTGGTCAACCAACAGCGGCATTTGCCACGCGAGCAGCGCCACCGCAAAGATACCGGGTAGCGCCAGCGCCGCACGTTGCCAGCGCAATGGCCGGGCAGTCAGTGCGCCGACCGACGCGATGCCGCCGCCCGCCAGGATCGCCAGCGGCGGCATGACGTACGACAGATGCTTCGGCCAGAGCGGAGAGTAGACCAGGAGCGCCGCGAGGCCGCCCAGCAGCCATGCCACCATCGCCAGCCCGAGCACCTGCCGCCGCACGAGAGCCAGCACGACGCCGGCGACGGCTGCCAGCGAGACGCCCCAGCTGTTCAGGCGCAACTGCTCGAACACCAGCGCCTCGTTGCCAGCGAAATCCCAACCACGAGCCGCACGCGCACCCAGCCTGTAGGCGATGACCTGTTCGTAGACCACCTGCGGGCCGATGGCGACGACCACCAGCACGCAGACCACCAGACCGGTCAGGCCGAACAGCACCAGATCGGCGATGCGGCGGCGGATCGTGTCGGCGCGGACCAGGCCGGACGCTGCGCCCACGCGCGGTGCCAGCAACAAGATCAGCGCAGGCAGGCCAGCCACGGCCGCCATCGGCTTCGCCAGCGCCCCCACAGCCATCAGCACGCCCGCCACGACCAGCCCCCAACGACGGCCGCCCCGGCGCATATGGAGCAGCAAGCCGAGTGACAAGACTGTGGGGGCCAGCGACGGCGCTTCGACGAAAGCGAGCCGCGAACTGTCCAGGTAGACCGGAGCCAGCGCCATCACCAGGCCAGCAGCCACGCCCGCCACGCGTCCGGCCTGTTGCCGGGCGATCCAGACCGTGCCGGCCAGCGCCACAAGGCTCGCACCGACCGAGGTCAGGCGGCCGACCAGGATGTCCGAGCCGAAAAGCGCCACCGCCGGCGCGAACAGCCAGAGTGACAGCGGCCCCTGCGACGCATAAATCTCGCTGACCGGCAGGTAGCCGGCCGCCAGCAGCCGCAGTTGGATGCCCCGGATGCCCTCGTCAGACACGTCAGTCGGTTCACCCAGGCCGACGAGCCGCACGGCCACCGCCACCGCCAGCATGGCAGCTAGCAGCGCGATCTCGATGCCCAGGCTGGCCGTCAGGCGGGCGGGGCCGGATCGGGCCGGGGTGGCGACAGCAGGGGCGGCGCGTGTGCTCATGCGCGGTCCAGCGGCAGCAGCCAGCAGACGACGAAGCTCACAGCAGCAACTCGCCGGCCACAATGCGCCGCTCGGTGCCGTCTGTCAACCGCACCAGCAACGTGCCGTCGCGGTCGCCGCCCAGGACGGTCGCGATCAGCAGTTCCTGCCCGTCTTGCACCCGTACCGTCTGGTCGCGGCCCCAGAGCCGGCCGTTCCAGGCCCGCCACAGCCCGTCAGCGAACTGGCGCGGATCGCGCGTCAGCCAGGAGTCAAAGCGCTCCAGCAGCAGCGCCAGCAACTCGCCACGATGGACCGGCACGCCGGCCTCAAGCGACAGCGCGGTGGCGGTTGGCAAGTCTGCGAGGTCCGCCGCATCGAGGTTGACGTTCACGCCGATCCCGACCACGACCACCTGCTCGCGGCCATCGTCGGTGGCCTCTGCCAGGACACCAGACACCTTCTTGCCGTCGATCAGCACGTCGTTCGGCCACTTGATGGCCGGCTCCAAGCCAAGCAGGCGTTCGATGGCTTCGCAGAGTGCGACGGCAGCCAGCATGGTAAAGGTATAGGCGGGGGCGGTCCGGCGGCGCAGCAAGACGCTCATCAGCAAGCCGGCGCGCGGCGGGCACAGCCAGACGCGCCCGTGTCGTCCGCGACCGCGAGTCTGGTAGTCCGTGACGAAGACCGAGCGGTCCGGCCAGTTGCGGCGGGCGGCCTCGCGCGCCAGGTCATTCGTCGATTCGACGGTTGGTTCGTGCAGCACGCGCCAACCCGACGGCAGCACAACCCGTTCGAGAAACTGGGCGAGATCGTCGTCGGCGCGTCCCGGCATGGCGATTGGCTAGTATACAGCCTGAGCCTGACTGGCTGGCACCGAGGACGGTTCGTCTTCTACCCTCATCGACGCCATGCACGACACCCGCCCGCTCCTACTCGTCGGCACCACCAACGCCGGCAAGATCCGCGAATTCCGCGAACTACTGGCAGACCTGCCGGCCCGTATCGTGTTCCCCGCCGACCTGGGCATTGATCTCGAAGTCGAAGAGGGAGACACGTCGTTCATCCAGAACGCCAAACTGAAGGCGCGCGCGTTCCAGCGAGCCAGCGGCGGGCTTCTTACCATCGGTGAAGACTCCGGCTTTGAGGTGGACGCGATGGACGGCGCGCCCGGCGTGATCTCGGCGCGCTGGGGCGGTTCAGATTACGGCGTCAAGAACCGGCGCATCATCGGGAGCGTGGCGGGCCTGTCGGACGCCCAGCGCGGCTGCCGCTACCTCTCGGTGATCGCGGTGGCAACGCCAGACGGGCGCATCTTCCAGCGGACTGGCTGGGTGCGTGGACGGGTTGCCGAATCACCCGCCGGCACCGGCGGCTTCGGCTACGACCCGATCTTCTACATCCCTGAGTGCGGCCGGACGATGGCCGAGCTCGATGCCGCCGAGAAGCACGCGATCAGCCACCGAGGGCGGGCCGTCGCGAAGGCGTTGCCGCTGCTTCGTTCCCTACTCGCGGCGTCTGCACCGGCGAATCGGTAGCGACGGCAGCACGCGCGGTCCTATACTCCGAGCGCGTCCATTGCTGCGGACGCTCGCCAGGGACGCCCGCCCCTGAGCCTGGCCGCGAACGCGCGGAGCCGTCTTTGCCCCATCTTCAACGAGCCTCCGGGCTTGTCCTGTTATTGACCTTTCTGCTCGTCGCCTGCACGTCAGCGGCCCCTACTGCTACACCTGCGCCAGCCCCGGCCGCACCCGCGCCGACCAGTACAGCGGTCGCAAAGGCGGCGACTCCTGCCGCGACCTCGGCCGTTGCGGCACCGACCCCGGCGGCTGATCGAGGCCGGGTCGGCACCGCGACGCCGGAGCCGCCCGCCACGCCGGAAACGAAGCAGTACAACACGCCGACGCCCGTCGCCCAGATCCCGCCCGACATCTCGATGCGGCCGGTCGTCGAGGGCGTCCTCGTGCCAATGGCGATGACGTTCGCGCCGGACGGCCGAATGTTCTTCAACGAGGTCTCGAAGGGCACCGTTCGGATTCTGCGTGCTGACGGCACCCTGCAAGACGAGCCGTTCGTGCAGCTCCGGGTGGCCCGGCGCAAGGAGATGGGGGCGCTCGGACTGGCGCTGCACCCCAACTTCGCGCAGAACCACTGGGTCTACGTCTTCTTCTCGCAGGCGAAGAACGACATTGGCGACCCGGAAGACAACCGCATCGTGCGGTACACCGAGCGCGACGGCCTGGCAACCGAGCGGACGGTCATCATGCGTGACTTGCCGGCCGGGATCTGTTGCCACAACGGCGGGCGCATCGGCTTCGGGCACGACGGCAAGCTGTACGCGACGGTCGGGGATGTGAACGACGACGACCGTGCGCAAAATCCGCGCCGCCTGAACGGCAAGTTCCTACGCTTGAATGACGACGGCTCGATTCCCTCGGACAATCCAGACCCGTCGTCGCCCGTCTACGCGATGGGCTTCCGCAATCCGTACGGCCTTGCGTTCCACCCGCAGACTGGTGTGCCGTATATCACCGAGAACGGCGAGGTTGGGCACGACGAGGTGAACCGGATCGTGGCGGGCGGCAACTACGGCAACCCGGTGGCCGAAGGGTACGCCCAGAAGCCCGGCTTCATCGACCCGATCTGGGAAACCGAGCGCGGGCGCATCGCCCCGAGCGGCGCGACGTTCTACACCGGCACCGCCATGCCCGAATACACTGGCGACTTCTTCTTCTGCTCGTACAACACCGGCGACCTGACGCGGATGCGCTTTGGTGGGCCGGACTTCGACAAGCTGGAGCAGCACGAGGTTCTAGCGCGCATCTGCTACCTGGACGTGGTGAACGCGCCAGACGGCTCGCTGTACATCGCTGGCATCACCGGAATTACTCGCTTCGGGCGCTGAACCGTCCGGGGCAGGGTCAGCGAGTCGGGCCGACGAACTCGGTGACTCCGGCGACCGTCACGAGGCAGCCGACGAGCATCACAACAATGTTCAGCAGCAGCCACCCGAAGTCCGCCCACTCTGACGCCAGCCGGTGCAGCATCAGTCGGTCGAGGTAGAACAGGTCGATGGCAGCAGCGGCCGGGTGTGAGCAGATGTACAGGCCGAGTGACAGCCCGAGCGTGCCGTCAAGCAGGGCCACGCCGGTAAGGCCCGGTTGCACGTTCAGGATGACGGCGTAGCAGCCCGCCAGCACGAGCGTCAGCCAGAGGGGGGCGGTGCGGCGGCTGACGTCAGGATTCACGGAACATGGCCTCAGTCCGGCGAAAGCGCGGGAGCGACCGACGACGCGGCAGCGCCAGCCGCTGGCCGATCCGATCCAGCGCCGTCGCCGCGCGTCAATGCCAGCAGTGTGCGATAGGTCAGGAAGGTGGCCCGCGCCATCTCCAGCCCGAGGCGCACACCCAGTGGCCCCTGCCGGATTCCGCCAAGCTCGACGGTCCGGCGGCGGAACTCGCGGATCGGCTGTAAGAGCAGGTTATGTGGGCGCGCGCGCTGGCCGCGCTCCCAGAGGGTGCGGGCTTCGAGCAACGCGAAATGCGTCTGCTTGGCGCGGAACTCGGCAAGCGTGTCGTAGTTCAGGTGCAGCAGCGGCTCGACCAGCGTGTCGGTGGGGCCGTCAAGCGTGGCGACTTCATGCACCACGGCACCTTCGTCGTAGCGTGCGCTGGTGCGGTGCAGCAGTCGTAGCTGTCGGTCGGGCCACCAGCCGGCGTGGCGCACCCACTCACCAGCGATCACGTTGCGGCGCGGAATCCAGAAGCCGGCCGTGTCGCTGGCCGAGTCCAGCCGTTCCCTGATCTCGCGGGCCAGCGATGGTGGCACCCGCTCGTCGCCGTCCACGAACAGCACCCAGTCTGAACG
>JBBQBU010000311.1:0-7074 GCA_038318015.1 Chloroflexota bacterium
GGCAGGTGGTGCAGAACAGGTATGGGAAACGAGCAGGCGCTGCTGCTTGAGGACATCCGCGCCGCCTTTGCGGCCGGCGACGAAGAACGCGGCTACGAACTGATGGCGGTTGCCATCGAGCGCCACGAGATGCCGTCAGACATTGTGGCCCGCGCCTTGAGCGCCGGCCTTGCAGCCTGGGGGCCGGTCCCGGTCGGTAGCCGCTGAGCACGAACGACGCCGCGTCCGGCTCAACCGTGCCTGCTGACGGACGCGCGCCAGATGCCGGCGCAGCGTCCGCATCGCCCCGGTGCCGCGCCCCGGCCGGCCCCGCCGCAGGACCGCGCGAACTGGCGCATGCTGGCGCTGGCGTGGCTCGCCTATTCGGGCTTCGGCATCATCTCGTCGTCGCTGCCGGCGCTCATCACGCCGATACGCACCGAGCTACACCTGACGTACTCCGAAGTCGGCATCCTGCTCGGCGCGTGGCAGTTGGTCTACATCGTCGCGTCCTACCCCGCCGGCGTGTTCGTGGACCGCGTGGGAACGCACCGGTCGCTGACCCTCGGGATTCTGCTGGTTGCCATCTCCGGGCTGATGCGCGCCTTCGCCACCGATTTCACGGCGCTGTTCCTGTCCGTCGCCATCTTCGGCATCGGCGGCCCGATTATCTCGATCGGCGTGCCGAAGGTCATCGCGTCGTGGTTCAGCGGCCGGCCGCGCGTGACGGCAGCCGGCATCTACTCGACCGGCTCGACCAGCGGCAGCATCCTGTCGCTGTCCACCACGAACAGCCTGGTACTGCCGATGCTCGGCTCGTGGCAGGCGACCTGCGCGGTCTACGGCAGCATCGTCGTCGGCATCGCGGCCACGTGGTGGCTGCTTGCCCGTGACCCGCCGAAGCCGCCAGTCCGCGCGGGCGGTGCGCCGGCCATCAGCTTCCGCGACGCCTGTATGACCGTCCTGACGACGAAGGCCGTCTGGCTGGTCGTCATCGTCGGCTTCACCGGCTTCATGATCAATCACGGCTTCCGGAGCTGGCTGCCGCAGATCCTGGAGTCGAAGGGGATGAGCGCCGCCGACGCCGGCTACCTCGCGGCGCTGCCAGGGCTGGCGTCCATCGCCGGCAGCATCACCACCGCACGGATGGCGGCGAAGTTCCCGCGCAAGGTCGTGATTGCCTCCTGCCTCGTCACGGTCGGGGTAGCGCTGGTGGCCGTCAACCTGCTGACCGGCCTGCCGCTGGTCCTGGCGCTGGCGGTGCAGGGGTTCTTCGCTGGCGGCGTCGGGCCGGTGCTGCTGACGATCCTAATGGACTTGCGCGAGGTCGGCGCGGGCGCGATGGGCGCGGCGGCCGGCATCTACTTCGCAGTGGGCGAGGTCGGCGGCTTCGCCGGGCCGTCCGTCATGGGCGTCCTGAAGGACTGGACGGGCGGCTTCACGGCCGGCCTGCTGATGCTCACGGCCATCACCATCATCATGCTGGTGCCCACCGCGATGATCCGCGACCCACGCGCCGCCTCCTGAGGGCCTCGGTTAGTCGTCGTCCTCGTCGTCGTGCAGCCGCTGGAGGTACTGTTCCAGGTCGTCCAGCATGTCTTCGTCCTCGGCGAACTCCGAGAGGTCGAGGTCGCTCTCCGTCGCCAGCCGCCGCACGAACCGTTCGAGGTCCGGGCGCTGCGCCAGCTCGGCGTCGATGCGGCGCTCCAGGTCACGCCCGGCCACTTCAAGCTCGGTCAGGCCCAACTCAACGTTCAACACCCGCTCGATGATGGTGAGCAGCGCCGCTGATAGCTTCGGGTTCGTCAGGTCGCGCAGGTAGACAGGGCTTGCCGCCCACACTGATGCTGACGCCAGCCCACGCTCAATGGTCGCCTCTTGCAGCACCGTCAGGAAGCCGGTCGGCCCTTCGTACTTGCCATCCTTCAACCCGAGCGCACTCAACGCCTGCCGCAGCTCCACCCGCGAGCCGCGCCCAGTCAGTTCCACCGGCCCGCCGTGCGACGTGGGGGCAAGGTACGCGCCCATGCTCATCACCAGATCGCTGCCCAACTCCTCGGCCAGATCCAGGATGGCGTTCGCGCAGGTGCGCCAGCGCAAGTCAGGCTCAGGCCCGAGCAGCAACACGAGGTCGCGCGGAGCCTGGGGCACCGGCAGCGCGTAGCAGGCGAACGTCGGCCAGATCAGACGGCGCTGCCCGGAACGGGTCAACTTGCTGCGGGGGCGATTGTTCGAGTGCACGTAGATGCGGCTGCCGTCGATCTCGGCGAACCGGCGCGGTGCCCACTTCATGATGAGGTATTCGAGGGCACCACTGGCCGCCTGCCCGGCGTCGGGCCAACCCGACAGCGCGCACAACAGGACCGGGGACCGCAGAGTCGGCCGAGACTGAACCTTGAGCATGTCGGATTGTAGCCGCGCCGGCCGCCAGTCGGTCAGGTTCGCAGGCCCGGCGTGCGGCTCGTGGCCCGCCGGTTGCGTGCGCCGGCTGCTCGCAAGCGAACACCTGGGATGTCGCCGCGCGGACCGACCGCCCGACGGAACCCCCGTACGCTGGCTATGTGCCCGGTGGTTGACGCGCTCGGAGCCACACGGCCCCGACGCACCAGCCGCCGACATGCCGAGCCTGCAACTACCACGCTGAGTACGACCAGGGAGTTCCCATGCGACGCTACCTTTCGACACTCGCCCAGTCCTGCGCGCGGGCGCTGCTCGTTCGCGGTGACAGCACCCCGCTGGGCCTCGAAGCGCTGCCCGAGGCGCACACCCCGCAGGCCGCGCGCCAGACGGCCCCAACCCGCCACGCCGCCCGCACCCGTTCGCGCGCCATCCTCTCAGCGGCCATCGCGGCCAGCCTGCTGCTGCCGTTCGCCGGCAACGCCGTCACCGTCGCGTCGGCGTCCGCGCCGCTGGCAACAGCCGCCACCGTGCGCGCCGAATCGGCGGATGGCCTGCTGCACATCGGGCTGATCCCCGGCGAGAGCGAGGCGCGGTACATCATGACCATCACGACGCTGGGGCAGCCGCCGAAGCAGGCTGCCTGCACGACCCGTGCGGTCTCGGGCGAGATTGTGCTGAACCCAGACGGCTCCGTCGTCAGCGATCTATCGAAGATCGTGGTCGATCAGCGGACGCTGAAGTGCGCCGCGCCGTTGCGTGACCAGCAGGCCCAGAACCTGCTGCAGACGGCCCAGCACCCGCTGGCAACGTTCATGGTCAAGAGCACGCCGGGCATCGGTCTGCCGCTGCCGGAGGGCGACGCGGCGTTCCAACTGGTGGGCGAGCAGACGGTGCGCGGCGTGACCAAGCCGGCCACCTATGAGACGACCGCCACCTTCACGCCGGACATGATGACCGGCAAGGCCCGCACGACGCTCCCGATGTCGAGCTTTGGCATCAAGCCCCCGAGCATCGGCCCACTCTTGCAAGTGTCTGACGAGATGATCGCCGAGGTGGACATCAAGGCGCTGATCGGCTCACCGGCACCGGCACCGGCACCGGCACCGGCACCGGCACCGGCCGCCGACCCCGCAGCCAGCGGCCCGCCGGCTGGCGCACCGACCGATGACGAGGGCGAGCCTGCTGCTGACGATTCCGCAGCCGCCCCCGCGCCCTGACGGTCCGCCCCCGGCCCAAACACTCCGCTATGCACGGATCGCACTGGCCCCTCACGCTTGAGCGTGAGGGGCCAGTGCGCTGTTGCAGCGTCAACCTGCCTGCACAACCGGTCGCGTTGACGAAGCGCGCAGGCCAGACTGGCACCGTTGCCGGGCCACACGCCGGCGGACACTGTTGTCAGGAAGTTGCTCACACCTCCGCGTGAGATTTTGCACCGGGCGGTGCCAGGGCATCCCTTCCGACACCTCCACGCAGTTTGATCAACTAGGGTCAGCCCTGGGGGGGAAGCGAGGCCCGCCGATATCGCCGATGCTACCGGGGGCGTCATAGCCGGGGCCTGTCCCATGCGCGGACAGACAGGGGAGGACTCGTGCGTCTTGGTATTCGTGCCAAGCTGTTTGCCGGCTTCGGGGCCGTGCTGTTGCTGCTGGCGGTCGTTGGGGTGATTGGCTACCGCAACACGACCCAGTTCTCCGGTGAGTTTCAGAGCCTGTACGCGGACCGGGTGGTCCCGCTGGTCCAGATCAGCAAGATCAAGCACGCGCTGAGCGAGTTGCGCCTCGGTGCCGCCGTGTATTCCTCGGTCGAGACCGAGCGGCGAACGAAGATCAAGGCGGACCAAGCCGCCTGGATCAAGCAGATCGACGACCAGATGAAGGCGTATGCCGCCACCACTCTCGTACCCGAAGAGGTCGAGATGCTGCCAGTCTGGCAGCAGGCCTTTCCGGCATACGTGCAGGCCCGCCAGGTGACCATTGACCTGGCGGATCAGGGGAAGGCCGCCGAATCGATGGCGAACCGTGATGGCGTGGCCGGCCCGCTCTTCACGAAGTCGAACGACACGCTGGATCGGCTGATTCAGATTCAGGAGCGCGTCGCCGCAGCCACCGAGCACGACGTGTCAACCCAGGCTGGTAGCTCCATCAAACTGCTGGTCGGTCTCACCGTGCTTGCATTCATCATCGGTCTTGGCGTCGCATTCTTCCTCTCGCGATCCATCGCCAATGGTGTTATGAGTGTCCGGGTGACGCTTACGTCGCTCACCGAACGCTGCGCGACGGCCCTGTCCGAAGCGCTCGGGGCGATGGCCCGTAACGACCTGACCGTCGAGGTGGTTCCGGTCACGCCGCCGATTGCGACGTACGGCACCGACGAGATTGGCGAGACGGCCCGCGTCACCAACCTGATGCGCGACCGGCTGGTCGCGACCATCGCCAGTTACGAGCAGGCACGGGCGGGCCTCCAGGAGATGATTGGACAGGTGCAGGAGGCCGCCAACAGCGTCGCCGGCACCGCCACCCAGCTTGGCGAGGCCGCCACCCAGACGAGCGGTGTGGTGCAGCACGTCACGCTGGCCGTCCAGCATGTTGCTGAAGGCTCCGAAGAGACGAGCGTCGCGGCGCAGGGGTCCAGCGAGGCCGTCAGCCAGCTTGGACAGGTCATCGAAGGCATCGCCCGGGGGGCCACCGACCAGGCGCGGCAGGTCGGGAGTGCATCGTCAACGGCCTCGCAGATGGCGGCCGGCGTCCAAGAAGTGGCGAGCACCTCACAGACCGTGTCCGCTGCCTCCGAGCAGACGCGAGCGTCGGCCGAGCAGGGCGCACGGGCTGTCCGGGAAACCGTCACCGGCATGGCCGAGATCAAGCTCGTGGTGTCAGAGGCAGCCGCCAAGGTCGAAGAGTTGGGCAAGCTCGGCGACAAGATCGGGCTGGTGGTCGAGACCATTGACGACATCGCGGAGCAGACGAACCTCCTGGCCCTGAACGCGGCCATTGAGGCGGCGCGGGCCGGCGAGCATGGCCGGGGCTTTGCGGTGGTGGCCGACGAGGTGCGGAAACTCGCCGAGCGCAGCCAACGCGAGACGAAGGCCATCAGCGAGTTGATCCGCGAAGTGCAGCAGGGCACCCGCGACGCCGTCGGCGCGATGGAGCAGGGGTCGGCCAAGGTCGAGGCCGGCTCCGTGAAGGCCGACGAGGCCGGCGCCGCCCTCAACGAGATCCTGCGGGCCGTCGATGCGACAGTCGGGCAGGTGACACAGATCGCCACGGCCGCCCAGGCGATGGCAAGTGACGCGCACGGCGTCGTCGAAGCGATGACCAACATCAGCGCGGTGGTCGAGGAGAACTCGGCGGCGACCGAGGAGATGGCGGCCCAGGCCGGCCAGATGACCTCCATGATCCGGTCGATCACATCGGCAGCCGCCCAGAACAGCGCGGCGACCGAGGAAGTGTCGGCCTCAGCAGAGCAGATGACCGCTCAGGTGGAGGAGATGAACGCCCAGGCCGAGGAACTGGCTGCCACCGCCGAACAGCTCCAATCGCTCGCCGCGCGCTTCATCCTGGACATCGTGAGCGACGCCGGCACGTCGGTGACGCCGCGCCGGCGGACGGACGACTGGAGCGCCAGCAGCCTCCCGAGCAGCGCCCGCCGCGCCAGCTAGCGACCCACACGCCGGGCCGGGTACACGAGGACGGATCGCGCCGCTGTCGAGCGATGCGATCCGTCCTCGTGCGTGCGCCGCCGCGTTCCTGCGTGCCGCATTCGCCACGCCGCGGCCGCGCGCGTACCGACCATTCGATGGGCCGTCAGCGCGCCAACTCCCGCAGAACACTCCGTGCATCTTGCCGCGTCAGTTCTTCGTGAGGAAGCCGGCTCACGTGGCCGCCGGCCATCCCGAAGACGGGTGCACCCGCTGTTGTATTCAGCAAGGGGCTGACTGTCTGCACAGCAGCCCACACGACACGGCCCACACCGACGTGCGGGCGGGATGACCAGCGCCTGTCCTGCGCACGGGACAGTGAAGTGGGATTGGTGCGCCCTGGCCCTGATGCCAGCCGCACCGGTGGCTTTGGCGCCGATCAAGTCCTGTCGTCACACCCATTCAGAGCGTAGCGCTAAAGGAGTTCACCCGTGCGTTGGTTTCATGATCGCAGCACCCTCACCAAACTGCTCGGATCATTCGTCGTCGTTTGCGCCATTATGGGCGTAGTCGGCTGGATCGGCCTGAGCGCGACGCAGCAGGTCAGGGCCGGCTTCCTGGAAGTCAGCGACGTTAGCCTGCCGAGCATCCGTGCCCTGAACCGCACCAGGGCTGCGATCCTCGCCTACCAGCGGGACATCCGAGGCACCCTCTTGGCCGACGATGCAAGCGATGTCCAGACACTGGTGGCCGCCCTGAAGCTGGGGCTCGTGACCGTCGGTCGGGAGTTCAAGATGTACAGTGATCTCCCTGCGAGCGACACTGAGAAGAAGCTCACCGCCACGTTCACGACGGCGCACGCGGCGTGGCTGACATTCGCGGAGGCGGCGATCGGCGAAGTGTCGAAGAATACTCCGGAGGCGAAGGAAGCCGCGACCGAGATCATCTTCAAGAAGGCAGCGCCCGCAGCGAAGACGCTGGACGAGACGCTGACGGCGCTGCTCACGGAAAACCAGCGCATTGTGGACCAGGCGAAGGCGGATGCTGACGCGGCCTAC
>JBBQBU010000312.1:0-7063 GCA_038318015.1 Chloroflexota bacterium
CGCCTGTTGAGACAGGGCTAGCGTCTTCAGACTGGCGCCGCCGCCGCCAAGCTCGACGGGCACGCCCGCGCGGAGATAGCCCGTTTCGCGCATACGGTGGTAGTGGTCGGTCGGGAAGGCAGCCGTCCGGTCGAGTTCGGCGGCGTTGACGCGGAACTCGTCGGCCAGTCCGCGCGCAACCTCCGTCCAATCACTGACAGCATGCTCATGAATCGTGGTGGACATCGCTGTAACACCTCCAGCACCGACTGATCGGCGCATATGCCCGTGGTCGCGGCGACGATGCGGATGTCTGCCGCGCAATCGCTATGACCATGATTCCCCACGATGGTGCAGATTGCGTGTACCCCCTGGCACGGTACGGCTGTTCGTCCGGGAACTGCCGTGGCCTGTTGGAGGGTCTCGTCTCTCCGAGGCGGCATGCGGAGACCCTTCGCGTGGCAGACTACGCGGTCGGCTCGCTCCGTGCTGGGCGCACGTCAACGAGGTTGGTGTGGAAGCTGCTGTTCTGCCCCAGGTCCGTCAGGTAGTCGGGCGTCGTCCAGTTGACGTTCTGGCCGCCCGGCGCGTGCTGCTGCCAGTGCACCACTTCGCTGACGGCCACGCTGGGCCGCACGGTGCCGCCCACGCGCGCCCGCAGTCGGCAGGAGCCACGGTCGTTCAGGACATCCACCATGTCGCCGTCGTGGATGCCGCGCGCCGCTGCGTCGTCGGGGTGCAGCTCCACGGTCGGCTCACCGGCCAGTTGCCGGAAGGCTGGCAGGTTCGCAAAACTCGATCCCAGGTAGTGCTGTTCCTTCGGCGTCAGCAGCTTCAGCGGGTAGCGCGCGAACAGGGCTGGGCTGGCCTCCGGACTCTCGCGCTCGGGCGTCCAGTCCGGCAGCGGGTCAACGTCGGTGCCTTCCAGGCTGGCCGCGTACAGCTCCACCTTGCCGGACGGTGTCGGGAACACGCCATCCGCGAACGGCACCCAGGGCCGCCCCGGCAGGTTTAGCCGCACCGCCGGCTCGGCCACCAGCCGCTCCCAGGTGACGCCGGCCAGCAGCGGACTCGGCGTCGTCAGCAGTTCACGCGCGATCTCTTCGGCGGTCATGCTGAAGCATGGTTCGGTGTAGCCCATCCTAGTGGCCAGCGCCTGGTACAGCGCCAGATTTGACCGGGCCTCGCCGGGCGGCTCCACCGCCGGTAGGTTCAGCCGGAGGTACAGCGACCAGTACGACAGGTGCAAGTCTAACTGCTCAAGTTGCATGGTGGCCGGCAGCACCACGTCGGCGTAGCGCACCGAGTCGGTCGGGAAAAGCTCGTGTACGACGGTGAACAGGTCGTCGCGCAGCAGCCCGCGCACCACCTTCGCCTGCTGCTGGGCCACGGCGGCAGGGTTGCCGTTCACCACCAGCAGCGAGCGGATCGGCGGGTCGGCCGACAGCAGCGCGTCGCCCAGGTGGTTGATGCTGATGGTGCGCGGGACGGTGCGGCAAAGCTCTGCGTCGTGACCGAGACGTTCCGGATCCCAGGCCAGATACCGATTGTTGTAGAGGAAGCCCCCGCCCGGCGTGCCGTACTGGCCCGTCGCAGCAGGCAGCGCAAGCAGGCAGCGCATCGCCTGGCCGCCGTTGGTGTGCCGTTGTAGGCCAGGGCCGGTCAGCAGCAGGCCGGGGCGTTGCGCCGCGTAGAGCCGCGCCAGCCGCACGATGTCGTCGGCGGGCAGCTGGGTGATGGCGCTCACGCGGGCGGGCGAGTAGGTCGCCGCACGGTCCCGCAGCGCCTCCCACCCGACTGTCCGGGCCATCAGGAAGCCCAGGTCGGCCAGCCCCTCAGCGAACAGGACGTGCAGGACGCCGAGCGCCAGCGCACCGTCGGTGCCGGGGTACGGGCGCAGGTGCCAGTCGGCGTACCGGGTCGTCTCCGTCTCGCGCGGGTCAATGACGACGACGGTTGCACCAGCCTGCTTCGCTTGCTGGATCAGCGGGACGGCGTGGGGGTTGGTGGCGGCTGGGTTGTAGCCCCAGACTACAAGCAGCCGCGCGTTCGGGATGTCCTCGGGGTCAGCGCCGTGCGATGCGCCGAGTGTTGCGCGCATCGCGGCGTGGCCTGCCTCCGAGCAGATTGAGCGGTCAAGCTGGCTCGCTCCGAGTTTGTTCAGGAAACGGCGCTCGCCGGCTGTCCGCTGCACGATGCCCATGGTGCCCGAATAGCCGTACGGCAGGATTGCCTCGGGGCCGGACTCGCTGTTGATGCGCTGCCACTGCCCGGCGATCAGATCCAGCGCGGCATCCCAGGAGATGCGCGCAAACCGTCCCGCCCCCTTCGGCCCGACCCGGCGCAGCGGATAGAGCAGCCGGTCGGGGCTGGTGTGGCGTTCGAGGTAGCGGTTGCCCTTGCGGCAGAGCCAGCCACGGGTGATCGGGTGGTCCGGGTCGCCGGCCGTCTTGACCACGCGTCCGTCTTCCACCGTCGTCACGATGCCGCACGCGTCCGGGCAGTTCAGCGGGCAGACGCTCTTGACGGTCAGACCGGGCATCCCACCCCTCGCTTGCGTGCCCGCCCTGGTGCTGGGCACGCTCCAGCGTCGGGTGGGTCGTTGCGCGCGTCGCACTCCGAAGGCCCACCTATAATGCCAGAGCGGCCAAGCGCCGTGTTGCGCGGTTCGGTGGTCAAATGAGGGTTCAGTGCGATGAGAGATCGCTCGTAAGCCAGCGGCCGCCATATTGCGAGCTTGCAAGGAGTGATGACGGGATGACGCACGACGAAGCATTGGAGTTTGTCGGCCGCAACACGAAGGCCGTCCTTGCCACCATCAAGCGCGATGGCCGCCCGCAGTTATCGCACATTTCGTACACTCTGGACGACGACGGCATCATCAAAGTGTCGGTGACGGCCGACCGTGCCAAGACGCGCAATCTGCGCCGCGACCCGCGCGCCACGCTCTCGATCATCGCCGACGACTGGCATGCGTACCTGGTGGTTGAAGGCACCTGCACCATCATTGACGATGATCCGCTACCGGTGCTGCGCCGCATCTACGAGCGCATCCGAGGTGCCGCGCATTCCGACTGGGCCGAGTTCGACGCGGCCATGCGCCGCGACGGTCGCGTGGCGCTGTCGATCACGGTTGACCGCATCTACCCGCTCAGTCGCTAGCTGTCCGCCTCTGCCTCGCTCGTCGTGGCGCAAGCGCCGTTTTCTGGACTTCACGTTTCCACGTCTTCGGGAGCATTTGCGCGTCCGTCTCCCCAAGACGCTATCTACCGTTGATTACTTTTGTCAAGCAGTTGCGCGGTCCATGCAGCGCGCGCATGCCTCAGACGTGTCTGTCGTTTCCGCACCACATTTCTGGGAGCAACGGCATCTAGCGCGAGCGGTGCCCGGGAAGGGCAATCACCGACCGGGAGGATGCAAAACGAGATGACGGGATTCCTCGTCTTCGGATCGAACAATCCGATCACGCTGCGGTGGCGCGCTACAGACGGCGACCACATCTCGCGGGATGCCCGATTGCGGCGAGTCTCCGACTCGCGACTGACGGTCCTGCTACCACGCCTGAACGACGCCAGTTCTGGGCTGGTGGTGGGGCGGCCGGTGATGGCCGAGGCTGGCGACAACAATGGCACCTATCTGGCGCGCTTCAAAGGCACGGTCACGACTATCGAGTCGCGGCTGATCGACATTCGCCTGGAGGGCGCCGTTGATCTCGTGCAGCGGCGCGCCCACTCCCGCGCCCGGCTGCCGTTCTCGTTTAACACCGCCGTCTTGTTGGCGGACGGGCATGAACGGTATTTCCTGGCCCACCCGCTCGACATCGGTGCTGGCGGCGTGCGCATCTTTCACCGGTTGCCGCTGAAACCTGGTGACCGGTTCCGCCTGATCCTGCGGCCGCGCCATGACCTCGTCCTCACGCCCGTTGCTGAGGTCATCGAGAGCAGCGTGATGGAGTACGCGACGCCATCACGGCGGCCCCGCCCGACCGCTTACGCCAGCCGCGCGCGGTTCATCGACCTGCCGCAGTCGTACCAGGGGCTGCTGTCGCGCTACGTGAGTTGGCTGCTGCGCCAGCCGTCGCGATAGCCGGGCCGGGCCGCACCGTTGTCGGGCCTGGCCGTGCCGTTGTGGGAGCGTTGTGGGGCGGCCGATCCGGCATGACCGCGCGTACCCTGCTGCGCGCGAGCCGGGCCACGCCGCCGCGCGCTATCCTCGAAGGGACGAACGTAGACCATCATCATGACGCTTGGGCGGGCCGCCACCTGTGGTGGCGGCCGGACCCTGCGCGGAGCAGCAGCATGGATCGACGCCCCTTCGGCCCATCCGAGACCGCCGTGCCCGTCATCGGCCAGGGCACCTGGTACATCGAGCGCGGGCAGCGTTCAGCGGCGGTTGCCGCCCTGCGCCGTGGCCTGGACCTCGGGATGACCCACATTGATACGGCTGAGATGTACGGCTACGGCGCGGCCGAGGATGTCGTGGGCGAGGCCATCGCCGGCCGCCGCGACGAGGTGTTCCTGGTGTCAAAGGTCGTGCCGTCAAACGCCTCACGCACCGGCACCATCCGCTCGTGCGAGGAGTCGCTGTCGCACCTGAAGACGGACCACCTGGACTGTTACCTGTTGCACTGGCCCGGCAGCCATCCGCTCGGAGACACCGTAGACGCCTTCGATGAGTTGCAGCGGGCCGGCAAGATCCTGACCTGGGGTGTCAGCAACTTCGATGTGGACGACCTGGAAGCGCTGGTCGAGGTGGCCGGTGAGGGGCAGATCGCCTGCAATCAGGTGCTCTACCACCTCGAAGAACGGGCCATTGAGCACGCGGTCATCCCGTTCTGCGAGGAGCAGGGCATCGCGGTCGTGGCGTACAGCCCGTACGGGCACGACCAGTTCCCCGGCCCGAACACGTCAGGCGGGAAGGTGTTGGCCCGCATCGCCGCCGAGGCGGGCGCGACGCCGCGTCAGATGGCGCTGGCGTTCCTGACGCGGCGCCCGAGTGTGTTCACGATTCCGAAGTCGTCCAGCCGCGCCCACACCGAGGAGAACGCGAAGGCCGGCAACCTGACGTTGACGGCGGCGCAGATTGGCGCACTTGACCACGCGTTCCCGCTCGGCCGCCGCCCGCGCAGCCTTCCGATGCTGTAGCGGTCAGTCGTATGGCATGAGGCGGGCTTGCCAGAGGCACGGGCCATTCGGCGCGCTCTGAGCCGCACCTCTGTCGTCAGGGGAGCGGCAGGCCCGCCGCACCGACCTCGGTGGCCGTGATGTGCCAGCGTCCCAGGTTGCTGGTGAACAGCGTCGTGCCCCGGAACGCGCCGTTCGTCGGGTGGCAGAGCATGTGCGCCTCTGGGTCGTCGATGAGCAGCGCGACGGTGCCGTCAGGGTCGGCGCGGTAGACACGCGACGGCTCGTAGCAGCAGATGTACAGCCGCCCGTCTGCGTCAAACACCAGGCCGTCTGGCAGGGCTTCGAGCCCATCCACGAACGGCTCGGCGTCGCCGGCCGCGCCGGCCGGCCCGATGGGGATGCGGACGACGCGCCGGGCGAACGTCTCCGCGACGTACAGCCACTGACGGTCGGCCGAGAGCGCCATGCCGTTGGCGAAGCGCAGGGGCCGGTCGTACCAGAGGCTACCCGCGCCGGTTTCAAGGTCGAAGCGCCAGACGCCGGGGCCGCTGGCGTGGAAGTCGTAGCTGTCCGACACGTACAGGCAGCCGCGCTGGGGGTCTACCACCGGCACGTTCGGGACGCGCAGCCGCTGGGCACCGTCGCCAGTCGCAAACTCGGTGAGGCTGCCGTCAGCCGGGTCGTAGCGAAAGACGGCGGCGTGCTTCAGGTCGCACGAGTACAGCCGCCCGTCCGTGTCGAACGCCAGCCCGAGCGTGAAGCCGTCGGTCGTGCCCATCAGCTCGATGCTGGCACCATCCGCCGCGATCCGAAAGATCTCGCCGGCCTCGCCGCCGCACCAGACGTTGCCGTCAGCGTCAATCGCCAACCCTTCCGGGTGGTTCAGGCGCGGCTCGCTGAAAACGCCGTCGAAGAAGACGCGCGACTGCTCAAATGGGATGACGGGCGCGGTGACGGGGCGCATCAGACACGTACCTCCAGTGGCTCAGGCCAGGCGCGACCGATCATCGTCGCGCGTGGACGGGGAACGGGCCGGCGACCTGCTCCCCGTCCCCCCAGGTTACAGCGTCAGGAGGCCGCGCCGCACCGCCACGTGGACCGCCTCGGTGCGGCTTTCGGCGTCCAGTTTCGCCAGGATCGACGCCACGTGGAACTTGACGGTGTGTTCGCTGATGCCGAGCCGTTGGGCAATCGCCCTGTTGGTCAGGCCCATCGCGACCAGCGTCAGCACCTCGCGCTCCCGTCCCGTCAGGTCGTCAAGCTCGGCGCTGTCGGGGAGCGGTCCCGGTGCCCGGCCGGTCAGGATGCCGGCCGGGGCATCGGCCTCGTAGGCGACGAGGCCCGCCGCGACTGCCTGCACCGCTGCAACAATTCGCTCGGTGGGTGCCTCGCGGGCCAGGAAGGCCCAGGCGAACGGCGGCGCGGCCAACATCAGCCGGCGCAGGCCGCCAGCCGGCCCGAGGACCACCAACCCCGGCCCGGCCACGTCCAGCGCGGCCACCGCAGCATCGATCTCGTCCGGGGCCGAGGCGTCGAGCAGCACCACGCCGACCGCTCGGTCCAGGCCGGCGATGGTTGCTGCGTCGAGGGCAGCCGCTTCACCACCGACGCGCAGCGCGGGCGACGACGAGAGCAAGGCACGCAGCCCCGCCCGCATCGTCGCCAGCCTGGACACGATCAGCACGTCGATCATCGAGCCGACAGCCCGCCCGCCGTGCGGCCTTGCGTCGACGGCGGCTGCCCGCCCGTCGCCCTGCCGAGTGCCACGGTCACGGCTGCTGGCCCCCGTCGAGCACCGTCGCCACCCTGACAGCCATCGTCACGCGGCGGCCCGTGCGATGCCGGCCTGCACCAGCCACTCGGCCAGTGTGCTCGGAATTGCCAGGGCCATGCCGCCGCCGACCATCGCATTGATGCCGACGACGCGCCCGATGGCGTCGATCAACGGCCCGCCCGAG
>JBBQBU010000313.1:0-7058 GCA_038318015.1 Chloroflexota bacterium
TCGGTGCTTCGTTTGGTGCGGCCTGAGCCGTCGCGCTGCCTGGAATCAGGGTGGCAACTGCCAGGAGCAGGCCGCACGCTGCGCTCGTCAATCGTCGCTTCATGATCGTGAACCCCCGTGTGATCTCGTGTTGGTGGTCGGCGCCCGATGACCACCTGAGCTCAGCATAGGGGGCAGATATCAACACGCATTGACGCGCCGGTCACGAACCTGTGAACGTGCGACACACAAGCAGGCCGCCCACGCCGAGGGGCCGAACTCCTGGCGTGGGCGGCCTCCGAACGCCCGTCAGGGGCAGTGCGGCGCTAGAAGACGGCGATCGGGTTCACAGGCGAGCCGGTGACGGTGGGCAGGCGCAGCGGGTTGATAGTAATGAGGAACTCCCAGCGATTGCGGGCAGCGCACGCCTCCGACAGATCGTCGAGCCAGGCGTTGTCGAGGAACCAGAGGCCCATCCCCACGATACCGATCTGGTGGACCGGGTTACAGAAGCGGTCGTATCCGGTCGGCTGCACGTCGTTGCCGGTGTCCGAGCCGATCATGGCGATGCCGCGCTCCTTGAACAGCGGCAGCAGTTCAGGGAGCGGGCCGGCGCTGCCCTCCACGTTCACATCGACGGCCCCGGTGCGGTCGCGGTGGCCGAGTTGGCCGGTCCGCAACAGCAGCACGTCGCCCTCTTCGATCTTGAAGCCGCATGCGCGCTCGGCCTGCTCAATGTCGTCCAGGCCCACGCCGTCTCCCCGCGCGATGACCTCGACGCCCCGCAGGCGGGCTGCGTCCACCAGCACGCCGCGCGTCACGATGCCCTGCTTTGCCGCCAGCACGTCGTGGCTCAAGGCACCCTCGCGACTGTCCACTAGTTGCGACGAGACGCCGTTGTAGATCTTGCCGTCCCACATGAAGTGGGCGAGGCTGTCAACGTGGGTGACGGTGTGCCCGTGGAATACCAGGCCGAAGTAGTCCGAGGCTACCTGTCGGTCCGGCCCCTCGCCGGGGCGGAACTTGTCGCCAGCACCGAGCATGAAGTGCTGCGGCGGGCGAGGCGTATCGGCGGCCGCTGTCCAGGAGACATCGCGGGCACAGCTGACCGTCGCGCCCTCCTGCACCAACGCCAGGGCGCGCTTGGTCTTCTCGGCCGACAGCAAGTTGAGCGTGCCCTTCTGGTCGTCGTCGCCCCAGCGGCCCCAGTTGGAGAGGCTCTGCATCCACTCCAGGAGCTGTTCGGGGCTAGGCTGGCGGGTGCTGGTGGCGGCGGGATTCGGCATCGACATGATGATGGTTCCCCTCCTGCACGAAGGCGGCGGGCGTGCCAACGGCCCGGACCGCCCCGTCTGAGGCATGGTAGCGCAGGGCGAGCAGTCGAGCCGTGAGCATCTGAGCGTGTCGTGGTGCGATGCATCGCGCCGATTACGTCAGCGACGGCTCGGCCCTGTCGGACGCACCGTCTTTTGCAGGCAGTTGACCGTCCTTTGACCCTGTGGTAGCATCGGGCACTCGGCGTCACGAACGATCTGCCTGCCCGTCGACCAGCTCCGTTCGCGACTGACTTCTGGTCGGCGTTTCGTTCCCCTGGTCCCAGGAGGACGCACATGACAGACATGCCCGCACCGTTCGCCCGCAGCGGCCGACCGTATCTCCGTGGACGTACCATCAGCCGCCGGTCGGCGCTCGTGTCGCTGCTTGGCGGCGCGGCAGCCCTCGGCCTGGCCGCCTGCGCCCCGACCCCGCCGCGCAACGAGACGAAGCCCGCCGCACCGGCTGCCCCCGCTGCAACCACCGCCCCGGCCGCGGCGAAGCCAACCGAAGCCGCCAAGCCGGCGGAAGCGGCGAAGCCGGCCGCCCCGGCTGCGGCTCCAGTGGCCACCACGGCGCCCGCTGCTGCCGCACCAACGGCGGCCCCGGCCGCTGCCGCCAAGCCTCAGGCTGCCCCGGCTACCGTCAAGAAGGGCGGCGTCCTCATCATCGGCGCGGATGTCAGCCCGGTCGGCCTCGACCCGGCCCTGACGACAGCGTTCTCGTCGGTCGCCATCTACGAGCAGATGTATTCGAGCCTCGGCACGCTGGACTTCGCCACCAATAAGGTGAAGCCGGACATTGCCGAATCGTGGAAGCAGGTTGAGCCGAACGTCACCGAGTTCAAGCTGCGCCAGGGCGTGAAGTTCCACGGCGGGCGCGAGGTCACAGCTGAGGACGTGAAGTACACGTTCGACCGGCTGATAGACGAGAAGCTTGCGGTGCCGCTGCGCTCCTACCTCGGCCCAGGCGTGGCGACGCAGGTCGTGGACAAGTACACCGTCCGCGTCAAGAACGACGCCGTGTATGCGCCGCTGGTCAGCGTGCTTGCCGATCGCCGCCCGACCGCTATTGTGGACCGCGAGGTCGTCGAGAAGAACGGCGACCTCAAGAATGCGGACGCTGGCAGCGGCCCCTTCAAGCTGGTGGAGTACACGCCGGACGTGAAGGTCATTCTGGAGCGGAACGGCGACTACTGGGAGAAGGATCTCCCGATCCTGGAGCGCATCGAGTTCCGGATCATCCCCGAAGAGACGGCCCGCCTCGCCGCCATCCGCGCCGGCGACGTGGACATGACGATCTTGAAAGACCCAAAGAACGCACGTTTGTTGAAGGACGACAAGAACGTCAACCTCAACGACGTGCCGAGTTTCTGGCGGTCGGCCAGCCCGTTCAACATGACGAAGAAGCCGCTTGACGACGTGCGGGTGCGGCAGGCGATCAGCTACGCCATCGACCGCCAGGAGATCATCAACACCGTCCTGCTCGGCGATGGCGTCCCGACTGGCCCGTTGCCGCCGGGCGAAGGCGAGTGGGCGATTCCCGTCAACGCCGAGAATTTCCCGACCTACACCTACAACCCAGACAAGGCGCGTGCCCTCCTGAAAGAGGCGGGTGCCGAGGGGTTAAAGATCAGCATTCAGGCTGCGCCAGCGTACGCGCCGGACATCCCGACCGCACAGGTGATGCAGGCGCAGTTGAAGAAGGTCGGCATCGACCTGCAGATCCAGCAGATGGAGTGGGCGGCCGTCCTCCAGGCGCAGCGCGACGGCAACTTCGACCTGAACCTGACCTTCAATACGAACCGCCCTGACCCGGACACGTACCTGAGCGTGGCGCACAGCAAGTTCGGCCAGAACTGGGGCAAGTACGCGAACCCCAAAATGGACGAGCTACTCGACAAGGGCCGCACCACCACCGACCTTGCCCAGCGCAAGCAGGTGTACTCCGACGTGCAGAAGCTGTTCGCAACAGAGCTGCCGTACCTGTACCTCTACGTCATCAAGAATTACGAGCCGGCCCGCCAGCACGTCAAGGGGTACGTGCCGATGGCGAGCGGGTACCGGCTGGCTCTGAAGGAGACCTGGCTCGACAAGTAGCTGCGACGGTTGCTGTTGCCGCCCCCCCCCAATCCCCAATCCTCAACCCCCTCTCCCGGTTGCAGGTTCAGATGGGGACCGTTGCCTTTGCCCAACATATCCGAGGCGTCGCCACATCCATGTCATGCTGAGGTATCCATGCCCCTTCGGCGCACGACGGACGATGAAAATCACCGGTTAGCCCCCTCTCCCGCTTGCGGGAGAGGGGGTTGGGGGTGAGGGCTGCGGCCCGCCCACCGTCATGTTCGAGGGAGATCCTTCCACCCAACCACGGGGCCCCTCCGCTGCGGCGAGATCCTTCGCTTCGCTACGCTAGCTCAGGATGACAAAAGAGGGGGTCGGGACGCTCTCCCGCTCCACGCATGAAAGGTGGTCATGACGCGCTACCTCATCCGGCGCGCGATCCTCGTCGTGCCGGTGCTCTTTGGCGTCTCAGTGGCGGTCTTCCTGATGCTGCGGCTCATTCCCGGCGACGTCGTTGACGTCATCCTGGGGACCGAAGGCTCGGCCAGCCCTGAACGCATGGCCCAACTGCGGGCGATGTTCGGGCTGGACCGACCGTTCCACGAGCAGTATCTGAGCTGGATCGGCGGCCTGCTGACCGGCGACCTCGGGAAGTCAATTCGTACCAGCCGCCCGATCCTGCCCGACATCCTGACGCGGCTGCCGGTGACGCTCCAGTTGACGGCGATGGCGATGGGCCTGTCACTCTGCTTCGCGCTGCCGCTTGGGGTGCTATCGGCCGTGCGCCGCCACACCCGCTCAGACTTGTGGATTCGCGTACTCGGGCTGATCGGCCTGTCGATCCCGAACTTCTGGCTCGCCACCATGATGATTCTGGCAGCGTCAACCTACGCGCGGGGCATCCTGCCGACCTCGGGGTTTACGCCGATGTCCCAAGACGTACTTGGCAACGTGCGTTCCCTGTTGCTGCCGTCCATCGCGCTGGCGGTCGCGAATATGGCGATCCTGATGCGGATGACGCGGTCCAGCATGCTCGAAGTGCTGCGGCAGGAGTACGTCACCACGGCGCGCTCGAAGGGGCTGGTTGAGCGCGCCGTGGTCTATCGGCATGCGCTCCGCAACGCACTGATCCCAGTCGCCACCATCGCCGGTGTGCAGATAGGCTACCTGCTCGGCGGTGCCATCATCGTGGAGCAGATCTTTGCGCTGCCGGGCGTCGGCACACTGATCCTGAACGGCATCATGCAGCGCGACTACCCGGTGGTGCAGGCCGGCGTCCTCTTCGTGTCGGCCTGCTTCGTCATGGTCAACCTCGCGGTGGACGTGCTGTACGCCTATCTTGACCCCCGGATTCACTACGGATGAGCCGCAAGGTGCGTGAGTCGCATGGCTGAATCGACAAGCACACAGGCAGCACATCCGCCGGTGGCTGGCACTGCGACACCGGTCCTGCCGTCCGTCCGCAAGGTGCGGCGCAACGAAACCTTGCGGCGACTGGCGAAGAACGAACTGGCGGTCGCCGGCGGCATCATCCTGGCGCTGGTGATGCTGGCGGCGATCTTCGCGCCGTACCTCTCGCCCGAAGACCCGTTGGAGATGAACCCGACGCTGCTGCTCCAGCCGCCGAGCGCCGCGTACCTGCTCGGCACCGACGAATTCGGGCGCGACATTCTCAGCCGGGTGATCTGGGGGGCGCGCATCAGCCTGTACGTCGGTGCGATCTCGGTGACGATCGCCGTGTTGGTCGGGGTGACGCTGGGGCTGATCGCCGGCTACTTCGGCGGGCTGATCGACGACCTGATCGCCCGCGTGCTGGACGTGGTGTTCGCCTTCCCGACGATCCTGCTGGCGCTGGGCATCGTCGGAATGCTCGGCCCGAGCCTGACGAACACGATGATCGCCATTGGGATCGTCTACACGCCGGTGTATGCCCGGCTGGCCCGTGCCACGACGCTGGCCGTCAAAGAACGCGACTTTGTGGACGCGGCCATCGTCTGCGGCGCGAACAGCTTTCGGATCATCCTCCGCCACATCCTGCCGAACGTGGCCGCGCCGCTCATCATCCAGACCAGCCTGAGCCTGTCGCTGGCGATTCTGGCCGAGGCGTCGCTGTCGTTCCTTGGCCTGGGGACGCAGCCGCCTGATCCGTCGTGGGGCACGATGGTCAACACTGGGCAGCGGCTGATTGAATTGTCGCCGTGGCCGGTGGTGTTCCCCGGCCTTGCAATTGTGCTGGCAGTCCTGGCCTTCAACCTGATTGGCGACGGCCTGCGCGACGCGCTGGACCCGCGCATGCGCTCCTGACCACGCTGTGGCTCGCCGGCGATGCGATGTCGCTGCTGACGTCGGATCGCTTACTACATCGCTCGCGTGCGCCTGCGCGCGCCTCACGGGCTGCGACGGCAAGACGTTGCCGACTCTGGTCGCATGATGGGCGGCAGGGTGGACGTGTGGCAGGGAGAGGCGCGCTGCAGCGGCCTCCCCCCGCCACCATGGGCGCGGTCGGGCAGGCTGCCACGGCGGACTTGATGCTCGCCAGGTGCTCCTTCGGGTGCCCGATCACGGACCCTTCGATCAACGACGCTGTGCTCCTCTCTCCCGCTTGCGGGAGAGGGGGCCGGGGTGAGGGTGTGCAAGTAGTGCCGCCAGCTCAGGAGGCGGACGTGCAAGCGGGGCAGTCGCACGAAGTCGGCGTGAGTTCGCCCCCTGTTGCTGCGATGGCGAGGCGCTCCAGGAAGTAGGAGTGGCCCGCGTTGTGGTCGGCCACGGCGTCGGCGGGCAGGCCCAGGTGCTGCAACCGGACGATGGTGCCATCGCCGTCCGGCGTCAGGTCAACCTCGATGCGGGTGCTGCCGGACGGGATTGGGTGGTTCGGCTCATCCCAGCCCCAGGTGTAGGCGAGCCGGCGGTTCGCCACGATCTCGAGGATCTCGCCGCTGCCACTGTGCTTACCCGACATCAAGATCTGGATCTTGCCGCCGACGCGTGCGTCCATCGACACGACCGGGCCGAGCCAGAGCGCCATGCGGTCCGGCTCGGAGAGGTAGCGGTAGACGATCTCGGGGCTGGCGGCGATCCGTACCGTGATGTCCACAGCGGGACCAGTTGCGCGGGACGTGGCGGGCGGCGCGCTGTTGCTACTCGTCATGTGCGTGCTCCTCACGTGCTTCAGCTTCAGCCAACTCCTTCAGCACCGCCAGCCGATCCGTCCAGAACTCCCGGAGGTAGGCCAGTACCGCCGATAACTCCTCCGGGCGCGCCTGATACAGCCGCCGGGTGCCCTCGCGCCGCTCGGCGATCAGGCCGGCCTCTTTGAGGACGGCGAGGTGCTGCGAGATGGCCGGCCGGGTGACGGCGAAGTGGGCGGCGACTGCACCGGCGGACAATTCGCGGCCCCAGACAAGGCGGAGAATGTCGCGACGGCGCGGTTCGGCAAGAGCGCGAAGCTGAGCGTCCATACCTACATATGTTAGCATCGACTTTCGTAAGTGTCAACTGACACATGGGGAGAGTTGGGCGCTGTTCGCGGTCGTGGCGGGTTCGTGATGCTGCTCCGGACGGAGCGACTCGCACTTCACGCGCCGATGTGATCGAGCTACACGTTCTCGGGGCGGACGCGTCCCTGGCGATGTTCGTTGCCGGCTGATGACAACTACTACGTTGCGGGCAAACCGGCTATCCTGTCGCCGGCCGGCCTGCGAG
>JBBQBU010000314.1:0-7047 GCA_038318015.1 Chloroflexota bacterium
GAGTCGCGAAGATGCACACTGAGCGAGCGAAGACTGCGCGAATCTGACGAAATGGGATGTCCAGAGGGTCTGAACGGTCGTTAAAGCGGGCCAACCTGACCCGCACCGGAAAGTTCTACCCTGCCGGATTGAGCAGATACCTCTCTCGCGTACGTGAACTCCCGGTGCTGCTCGTCGATGATCTGGAGATATGATGAACCGGTGCAACGCGGAGGGCCGCAGGGTGGTGAGCAATACCCAGTCAATCGACGAGGTCATCGCGGAGATGACGCGGCGCATTGTGGAGCAGTCCGACCCGCTCCAGGTGATCCTATTCGGGTCGCAGGCGCGCGGCGACGCTCGCCCAGACAGCGACGTTGACTTGCTGGTCGTGTTCCCAAAGGTAGAGAACAATCGCCAGATGCGCGTGAACATCCGTAATGTGCTTAGCGACCTCCCTATCGCAAAGGACATCATTGTCACGACGCCAGCCGAGATTGCTGCACGCGGCAAACTGATCGGTTCAATATTGGAGCCCGCGTTGCGAGAAGGCCGTGTGCTCTGCGACCGTGCTGCGGCCATGGTGTCAGCAGGATGCGCGACACGTTGACGGGGTGATAGGCACAGAAGTCAGGCCAGGGTTCTACGGGCGGCAGCATGATGCTTACTTGGTTGACAGCAGGCCTGGTGCGAGGCTTTCCAGAAGGTGAGACCATGACCAACGAAGCCGCGCAGGTTTTTGAACAGCATGTACGGGATCTGCCTCACGACCAGCGCCTGCGACCACTCGCGATGATCGCCGAGGATCTTGCGAACGAAAGTGATCAGGCAGGGGACGGCCCGCTGCATAGCCTTGCAGAACTCCATGGACTCGGGAAGGGCTTGTGGGAGGGCGTCGATGCACAAGGGTACGTCAACTCGCTTCGAGACGAGTGGGCCGAGCGTGACCTAGCAGGCTGCTGAAGAAGTCGGCTCGGATGTATGTCAGCGCGCCGTGAGGAATCGTAGGATCTCAGCGGCGAGCAGATTGGGGGCCGTGACATTGGCGTTGTGCTGCTGTCCTGGGAGGACGGTGACCTGTGTGTTCGGGAGGGCAGCCGCGACGGTCGCGACGGTCCCTTTATGGTAGGGAGTAAGTCGCCCCCGACCAGCAGGAGGGTCGGAACGTCGAGCACGCGCAGATGATCGGCGTCGAACCGAAAACGGCTGAAGGCGCGCATGCCAGGTGGGATGGCGTGCACTCCGGCCAGCCGGCCTGGCCAGAGTGGCGAGGCGCGCTGCTGTTCCACTTCCACCCAGGGCACACCGACCACCTCGTTGAGGAAGACCGCCGCGGCCCCATCGCGGTCACCGGCCTTGACGAGGGCCTCGATCCGGTCGATCAAGTCCGGTCGGCCGCCCTCGGGTCCTCCGAGGGGCGGCTCGTAGAGCACGAGGCGGCTGACATTGGGTGTCAGCAAGGCCCCGTGAAGTGCCCAGGTTCCGCCGATCGAGTGGCCAACCAGATGAGCCGGCTCACCGACCATGTCGACGACAGCCGCAACATCTTCCCAGTCGCGCTCCACGACATAGTCGTCTCGGTACGGGTCGCTCTGGCCGCAGCCACGCCGGTCCATCGCGTACACGGTGAACTGCTCGGCAAGAGCAGGAGTGACCAAGGCCCAGGCCGTGTGGTCAGCCCAACCGCCGTGGACAAGGACAAGCGGCGGTCCCGTGCCGCTTCGCTCATAGGCGATCTGCGTGCCGTCCCGAGACGTGACTGTCTGCATGGCGCCTCCCGCCTCTGCCAACCTCGTGAGACAGGCAGTATAGGATTTTCGCCGACCTACCGGAGGGGCGGTAGGCAGCGCTGCAGCGCTAGGGTGCGGTCCAGATTTCTGCATAGGTCGGAATCAGACTCAATGACCATGGTTTGCTCGCGAGTTGGTGGCGCTGCCCTTCCCGGTCTCCCTAGGATTGAGCGGAGTAGTCGGAATTGGGTCAATCGCTGGCACCCGTCGCGATGCCTTCCAGTCACCGTCAATGACCAGCAATCGGTCATCGACCAGGAGGGGCGTGCATTCTTCGGGATGACACGAACATGTACAGGCCAGGATGGTGTGGAGTCAGGTATGCAGGAGCGCGATTCGTCGCGTTCCTGCGGCCCTCCGTCGGGGCGAAACACTGTTTCACCGAAGACCTCGGCTGCGTACGGGCGGGCACCTCGGGTACGCTTCCCACAGGCCGGCAGTCGGGCGACTCGGCCACTCGGACGCTCGGGAGGGGATGACCATGGCTGATCTTGCGCGCGTACGCGACGGACTGCGGCTGCACCAGCAGGAGGGCGACGCCTTCGTGGCCGAACTGGCGGCGCTGAGCCCCGCCGAATGGGAGCAGCCGACCAACTGCCCGCCGTGGAAGGTGCGCACGCTGGCGGCGCACGTCGCGCGGCAGGTCGAATCGTACATTGGCAACATCGAGCCGGGGCTGCGTGGCGAGACCGTGGAACCTGAGTCTCGCGAGAAGCGTACCAACCGCATGAACGAGATCGCGGGCTGGGACACGAGCGCCATCCTGGCGATGCTGCGCGACACCAACGCCCACTTCAATCACTGGTTCGGCAGCCTGACGCCCGAGCAACTGGACAGTGTCGGGCCGCACTCGCACGGGCCGCGCACCGGTGCGTGGTTCATCGATATGCGGCTGGCTGAGATCGCCTTTCACCGCATGGACCTGGCACAGTCGCTCGGCCGGACGCACGAGCTGGGCCAGGAGACGGCCCGCCATCTACTGCCGATGCTCCTGGAGCAGAATGTGCCAGCCGTCGTGAACCGCGACAAGACCGGCGGCGACGGCACGTTCGCCATCGTCGTGCGCGGCGAGCCGACAGCCGTCTGGCAGATGGTGTTCATGCCCGGCTCGCTCACTGTGACGCCCGGTGCGGCCACCGCCGATGCCACATTTGAGGCCGACGCGGCGTCGCTGGCGCGCATGGTCTACGGCCGCGCGACGTGGCAGGAGTTGGAGCAGCAGGGCAGCCTGACCGTCAGCGGCAGTCGCGAGGCCGCCGACCGCTTCCACACGCTGTTCAAGGGGCCGTGATCTGTCGGCTGGCGCGCTGGCTGCGCTCGAAATCCAGCGCCGCGTGGGCCGGCAGCGCGGGCTACTCGACGTAGCCCAGCGCCTCCAGCCGACCCTTAATCAGCGCCTCTTCCTCGGCCGACATGCGGATCGCCGTCGAGGTGGCCTGGTTCTGGATGTCCGTCAACTGCGTCTTCAGGTCGGCCACTAGATCGGGCCGACTCGGAGCCAGGTTGACCTTCTCGCGCGGGTCGGCGTCCAGGTCGTAGACCTCCTGCGCCACGGACGGGTTGTCCGGCGCGGAGATGTACTTGTACTTGCCGGTCCGCAGCCCGAGCAGCCGGTTCACCGAATCGTGCAGCATCGTCTGCATCGCCTCGGTGACGGCCGGGCGGTCTGTCGTGTCGTCGCCGCGCATCATCGGCAGCAGCGACGGCTGCAACCCGTACGGCGTCGGGTCGATGCCCACGGCGTCTAGGATCGTCGGCGCGATGTCGATGTGGCGGACCTGAGTATCCACCGTCGTGCCGGCCGGCACGACGCCCGGCGCGCTGACCACGAACGGCACCCGAATCAGGTAGTCGTACACGCACAGTTGCGCGTGGCCCGCCACTTCTTGCTGATTCTTCTCCTGCAAGACGGCCTTCTTGCCGAGTGACAGGATGCGCTTCTTGGTCTGTGCGGGCAGGCCCTTCGTCAGCTTGTAGCCCGCGCTCACGGCAAACTGCACCCACGGGCGCGGGTCGTCAATCGCCCCGGCGATGCCCTCGCCGTGGTCGCCGGTCATCGCGACAACGGTGTTCTCAGGGTCCACCGCGTTCAGGATGCGCGGCAACTGGCTGTCCAGATAGGCTACGGACCGCTGATACAACTGCTTGCCGTAGCGGGGGCTGGCAAACTGGCCCTTCGCCTTGCGCGGCCAGTGTAGCTCCCACAGGTGCAGGAACATGAACCACGGCTCTTTCATCCGGTTGCCGGAGAGTGTGGCGATGATCTTGTCGCCCCAGGCAGTATCCAGGTACCAGTGGCGCTCGCGGCGGTTGTACTCGTCGTAGCCGCGGTCCAGGCCCGTCACCGGGAAGAGCGGCCCCGTCACCTCGGCAACGGTGTGGTAGCCGTGTTCACGCAGGATCTCGGGCAGCGTCTTCACGTCTGGCTGCAGCTTGTAGCCCAGCAGCGACCGAATGCCGTGCTCAGCCGGGTACCGCCCGGTCAGGAGCGTCGCCACGGACGGCGTGGTCGTCGTCGCTGCCGTAATCATCTCGGTAAAGCTGGTGGAGCGCGCCATCAGCGCGTCGATATTCGGGACGTACGGGTAACGCTCGCGGTCCCAGAGGGTATCCGCGCGCATGCAATCGACCATCAAGAACAGGACGTTGCGCGGCATCGGTGTGTGCTCCTCCCTCAGCCGTGCGTGCCGTTGGGCGACGAGAGGTAGCCTAATTCTTCAAGCTTCCTCACGACCGCTGTGGCACTCTGTTCGGGGGTCTGTTCGTTCGTCCTCACCACCACTTCGGGGTTGACAGGCACTTCGTACGGGTCAGACACGCCCGTGAAGTTCTTGACTTCCCCGGCCAGCGCCCGCTTGTACAGGCCCTTCACGTCGCGCGCAATCAGCGTGTCGAGCGGACACTCGACGTAGACCTCGACGAAGTTGGCGATCTTGCCGCGTACCTCGTCGCGAATCGCGCGGTACGGCGAGATGAACGCCGCGATGGTGGCGACGCCGTTGCGGCTAAGGAGCTCGCAGACGAAGCCGATCCGGCGGATGTTCTCGTCGCGGTCCTCTTTCGAGAACCCCAGACCCTTCGACAGATTGGTACGCACCACGTCGCCGTCGAGCAATTCGACCTTCAGGCCACGCTCGCGAAGCCGCTGTTCGACCAACTGCGAGATGGTCGATTTGCCAGCCCCGGAGAGGCCAGTGAACCAGAGGGTAAAGCCCGTGCTCAACAGAATGCTCCTGCATTGGCGGACCGCATGCGCCCGCGCGACGGTGTGCCTGCCATGCTGACAGCCGACCGATAAGATAGATCGGGCGAATCTTACCTGTTTACGCGGGTGAGCGTCTGCCGGTTGCGCCCGCCACACGGCAACCATGTGCTGATACGGCTGACCAAATGCGTCGAGTTGAGTTCCCGGCGCGGGCGTATACTTCTCGTATGAGTGAGCGCCACCGCTTTAGCCTCTCGACGTGCTGGAACGGCACGCGCTTATCCCGTCCCGTGGACCTGCTTGATGAGCACGCCCGCCTCGGATTCCGCCGTATCGAAGCGTACGCCTTGCACACCCCGGCCCAACTGACCGAACTTGGCGCGCTGGCCCGCGAGCGCGACATGGAGATTACCAGCCTGCACGCACCCTGCCCCATCGCCGTCGATGAGCGCGGCAATCGGGCGCGCTGGGGCGACTGGCTCTCCTCCACCAACAAGACCGACCGCCAGTTTGCTGTGGACACCGTGAAGCGCACCATCGACGCTGCCGCCGAGCTTGGCGCGCGCGGCATCGTCGTGCACCTGGGCACCACGTCCGTCTGGTCGAAGCAGCGCCAGATTGTGGACCTGATCAATCGCGATGGCCGCAACAGCCCGGCCCACATGCAGTTGGTCGAGCAGGCCGTGCGAGAGCGCGAGGCAAACAAAGGGCCGCACCTGGAAGCGGGCATCCTGAGCATCCGGGCGCTCGGTGAGCACGCTGTCGGCACCGGTGTGAAGCTCGGCGTTGAGGCGCGCGACGGCTACCAGGAGATCCCGAGCCTGGACGAGATGGGCGCGGTGCTGGATGCTTGCGAAGGGCTGCCGGTCGGCTACTGGCACGATGCGGGGCACGGCGCGAAGCTGGAGTACTGCGGCTTCGTGGAACACGAGGAGTACCTGCGGCGGTACGGCGACCGTCTGGTGGGGATGCACGTCCACGACACCCAGGCGGCGCGCGACCACCGCGCGCCGGGCCAGGGCAGCACGGACTTCGCAATGCTCAACAGGTACGTGCGGCCAGATACGATCCTAACGCTGGAATTGCACGCCGACGTGCTGATCGAGCACATCGAGTGGGGGGTCGAGATGCTGCTGGCGCTTGGCATGGGCACGCCGCTGGAGAGCAACACAACGGCGTGATGGCATGGCGGGCGCGTGACACACCGCCGGCCAACGCAGCACAGGAGCACGCCCCTGCGAGACGGGGAGTTCAGTGTCATGGCCCCAGCGGTAGGCACGTCAGGGCAGCGATGACGAGGGCGTACGCATCGAGCAGGCACGCACGAATGGTGGCGTGTGGCAGGTCGGCGGGCGGCTCTCGCACAAGGAGTATTCTGGCTGAAATCTGGCCTCTGTCGGCGCAAAGGGGTCGGCCGGCATTTCCGGAGGCCCGCACGCTGTCCAAGTGACAGACGTGCCGTCTCCTTGCGGCGCGGAGAAGCCCCACCTGATAGGCAGGCCGGAGAACTCAGTTTGCCCGGATGGTCTCGCCGTCCGCATCGACCCGCTCCACCAGTTCCCGGGGGAAGTCCGCGCCATCCCGTGCGGGCGTGGTCAGGTATTCGTCCTGCGGCTCGTGGTCATACGAGACGGTCAGGTTCTGGCGGTCCCCATCTTGCGCGACGTGCGTCACCTCGCCAGTTCGAGCCGTCGTCTTCGCCCGCACGCGATCCCCGACTTCGACGCCGCTGCCGGTGCGCTCGGTGCCGGCCTCTGTGCTGTCCGTCCGGTCGTTGCTCTGGCGGTCAACAATGGGCTGCTTTGGGTGCTGTCGCTGCTGTCGTGCCATTGCTCGGCTCCTTGCTGCGGGTGATGTTCGAAGGTGCCCGCCGCGTGCCTGCCACCGAGACGACCGTCACCGGCCGGCCGGCAGGCAACTGCTCAGGCTCCCACGACAGAAGGTGAGTCAGCACTGTGCAGACCTGCACCCATCGCTCTGTCGCGCATGATTCAGGCCAACGCTTCGTCCGGAGCGCGCCAGTACGAGCAACTATCAGCAGTTGTTGCCTAGATGCGTCGCCGTTGCTTGGCG
>JBBQBU010000315.1:0-7020 GCA_038318015.1 Chloroflexota bacterium
ACCTCACCTGCCTGTGCGCTCACATGTGTCCTTGTCGCCGTTGCTGTGGCCGACCGCAACCACGTTGCACAGGACGATAGACAAGTGCAGCCCGACGTGCAAGGGGCAGGACGTTAACGGAGCGTCAATTCGTGTTGTGAGCGGCGCACAGCGGCGGGTGAATGCCCTCACCCAGTAAAGGCGTCGTAGCGCGCGGCGGCGTTCGCCACCACGACCTCAATATCCTCGTCCAGGATGTACCGCTGCCGCGCCAGCACCTCAGCCGCTGCCCGCACGCGCGTCACGTAATCCTCGCGGTCGCGGTACCGCTCCTCAATGGCCGCACGGGGGTCGTCGCGCTGCTCCCGCTCGGCCTTCGTCGCGGGGAACGGCAGCGTGGAACCCATCATCGAGAGAATCTGGCCCTCGCCGCCGGTGTCCGGGTGGCGCGGGTTCCAGCCGGTGTAGCTGGCGACCGGCACGGTGATGTCGGGTAGCTGGATGCCGCCAAGTTCGTTGTAGTCCGCGTCAAGCTGTGACACGAGCGTCTGGTATCGCTCCCCGAGCGTGACCGGCAGCGTAGCGACGCCCTCGTCAGCGGTCGGCCCCAGGTCCGTGCGCCAGACGGACAGCCGCCGCTCGGCGTTCGGCACCGCGATGCCGGGGATGGCCCGGAACCGCGCCACGACCTGCTCCGGTGTGGCTGCGGTGCGGTTCGCGAGGCGCGGGATGGCCGTCGGCGGTGGCAGCAGCCCCTCGGACACCCAGCGGTCCAGGTTCAGCAGCGCCGCCCGCGTCAGCGGCGAGTAGTCCACCGCGTTGAACCCGTGGATGCCCTGCGAGCCCTCGGCCACGCTGACCGTCTGGAGCGGCAAACTGCCGGGACCGTGCTGCGTGCCGGCGAACAGGTACGCCCGCACATTGGCCGGCGGTTCCACGTCGCGCGTCGCGCCAATGTCGGTGTGGATCATCGAGCAGTCGCCGCGCCAGTATTCGGCTGATGTGTTGATCGCCATGATCTTCGGGACGCCCCCCAGCGCCCGCTGCCGATCTAGCAACCCGCCGGACTCGCCGGTCAGCGGGTCGGTCTGCGGGTCGTCGGAGAACGGCATCAGGTGGCCGAAGCTGGGGGTAGACTGGTCCGACGGCTGGGCAAAGCGGTGGTTGAACTGGCCACGCCGGCCGCCCGCCACTTGCGGCAGCAGCCCGTCGAACACCCGCCGGCCGGCCTCGTCCAGGTTCAGGCCGGTGTAGAGGAAGTGCCGCAGAAACCGGCCGCTCTGGGAGACGCCGTAGCCGTAGGTGCGCCCGATGCGGCCGGCGCACGGGTTCCCCTCGGCCTCGGAGCCGTGGCGCAGGAACGCCGTGAAGTCGCGCATCGCCAGCAGCCCGGTCCCGACGACCGGGCAGGTGTCCGTCTCGTAGACAACTTCGTACAGCTTGCCCGGCTCGAAGCCGCCTTCGAGCCAGACGTAGGCCGGGTCGGGTACCGGCGCGCCGTGCTCGTCGCGGGCGAACTGCCACTGCTCACGCGGGATGGTGGTGCGCGGGCCGCCGGGCCAGTCGCGCACAGACAGGACGGCGTTGGCGTCGTCCAGGTTGGCGACGGTGTACGGGTGGTGCACGCGGTTCGCCAGCAGGTTGTGGGCGGCGCGGCTGTTCGGCTGCCACTCGACGGCCACGCGACCGTGCAGGGGCTGGCCGTCCTCACCGAGCGCCTGCGGTGCGTCCAGGGCCAGCAGCCCCGGCCCGCGCACGACATCCCACTGCCAGCCGCACCATACGACCGTCCAGCCGTGGCGCATCATAAAGCCGTCGCCGGGGTCGATGGTGTCGCTGGGGTCAGCGGCGGGGGCGCGGTTCAGGTGCTTCGAGACGTTGCGCCGCCCGCGATTGACCACCTCGAAGAGCAGGCTGCCGCTGCCCCGGCCGGCGTCAACAGGCTGCAAGATGCTGAAGTCGGCGGTGAACTGCACGCGGCCCTCGGCGTCTCGCGGGGCTTTGTCCAGGTCCACAATGCCGCTGTTGGCCGCGTGCGCCGGATCGACGGCGAACCGCACGAGTCCTTCGATGCGCTCGTAGGCTCCGGTGTCGCCGAACGCGCTGCCCTCGGCGAACGGCTGCCGGGATCTGATCTCGAGTGTGAGCACTGCCATATGTCGCCACCTCCGGGCGGGAATCGCTGCGCCGGGGCGCGCCGGCGGCCGTCATGTCAGGGGGATCACTGGCAGAGTATCGGCTAGCGCGGGGTGCGGACAATGTTGTGCACACCGTCACGGGTCGGCAACAAGTCGGCCAGAGCAAGCCCCGGCGAACCCCCACCCCCAACCCCTCCCCCGCAAGCGGGAGAGGGGGGGCTGGGGGGTGAGGGTTGCGTGGCGGCTGGCTCGGCGCAGAAGTCTGCGGGACACCCGGAGCTACGGCGACCGCACGTCCAGGTTGTCGAAGCGCGCTTCAAGGGTGCCCTCAACCCCGGCGAACGTCCCCGCACCCAGGCCGTGCTCGCCCTTGTCCAGTGTCATGTCGTCCGCTGTCGCCACCACCTTGCCGTTAACGACGGCTGCAATCCGCACGCCAGTGCAGCGCAGCTCCAGCCGATTGACGGCGTTGCCCGTGCGAATCGCCGGCTCGTCACGGGCCTCAGACAGCACCCGCTGTGTCCCGCTGTCCCACCGGCTCAGGATGACCCGTCGGCCGTCCGGCACAATGGACGCGCGGTACTGCTTCGTCTGGCCGCCGGTGGACTGGTCGCGGCAGACCACGAACGCGTACCGCGACGCCACGTTCCCCATGATCCGCACATCTACGGCCAGCACCGAGTTATTGAAGGTGCCCGGCACGAACACAATCGGGGCGGCCGGCAGCGCCGGGTTGATCTTCGTCATCACATACTCGCCCGCGTCGTAGGCGAAGGTGTAGTCGTTCGGGCGGGGAGACGTGCGCTGCAACTGGCCGAACTCCTCCTGGTCGAAGTTGTCAGCCACGAACACGCCGGGCGGGGTGGTCGGCTTTGGGGCGGGCGACGGCGACGCCACGGCACCCGGACTGGCCGCCACGCTCAGCGACGGTGACGGCACCGGCGACGATGCGGCCACAGGCGACGAGATGGCCGCTGCCCGGGCCACCTCCGCTGGTGACGGCGACGGCGAGGCAACGACTGCCCCACTGGCAGCGACGGTCGCGGGCGGGCGGGTGGCCGTGGCGGCGGCTACCGCCGTGGGCGTCGGCGTCCCAGAGCCGCCCGGCAGCGGCACCAACCGCCCAAGCAGCGCCCCCACCACGACCAGCACCACCGCGCCGACAGCCAGCATCGCAATCGTCGCGTTGGACAGGCCTCGCCCGGCCCCCTGCCGGTTGCCAGCGCCGTGACCTGTTTGCTGGAAGGGCGGCGACGGGGTCGTGCCACCCGGACCGCGCTGGGGAGACGGCACACCGTACGGGTTCGTCGGCCGCAGCGGGGCAGCCCCCGGCACGGCCGGCATGATGCGTGTGGCACCAGACGGTAGCGGCGGGGCGGGCACTGGCGACGCTGGCCTCGGCGGGTACGGCCCGGCTGTTGGCACGGCCGGCATCTCCCGCGTCGGGCGGGTGTCAGGGGGCAGCGACGCGGCCGGGGGGGCCAACGCAGCGGGGCGCGGGGTCGGCGAGTCGGTGCCGGCTGCCACGGCCAGCGCCTCGCGCATTTCCTGGGCGCTCTGGAAGCGGTCGACGGGGTTGCGCGCCATCGCCCGCTCGACCAGCGCGGCCAGCGGCGACGGCACGTCCGGCCGCAACAGGCGAATCGAGGGCGGCGGCTCAGTCCTAACCTTCCGGATCAACTCCCAGATGTCGGTATCGGCAAGGCGCACGTACGGCGGTCGGCCAGTCAGCAACTGGTACAGCACCGCACCGGCGGCATAGAGGTCCGCGCGGTGGTCAACGGGCCGCCCCTCCACCTGCTCCAGCGCCATGTACTCCGGCGTGCCGAGCAGATGCCCGGATGCCGTCATCGTGCCAGCCCCGGCTACCCGCGCGATGCCGAAGTCCAGCACCTTCAGGTGGCGGCCGGCGTCAATCATCAGGTTTTGCGGCTTGATGTCGCGGTGGACGATCCCCAATGCGTGCGCGGTGCCGAGGGCGCTCAACACCTGATCGACAATGTGGACGGCGTCGGGGATCGGGAACGGGCCGTGCCGCCGCAGCAACTCGGCCACAGTCAGCCCCTGCACGTACTCCATGACCATGTACGGCGGCGACGTGGCATCCTGCCCGGCATCGAGGACGCGCGCAATGTGCGGGGTCTGCAACCGGCGGGCAAGCGCGGCTTCGCGCTCGAAGCGGGCGGCGAGGTCAGGGTCACGCGCGATGTGCTGGTGCAGGATCTTGACGGCGACCAGCGTGTTTGTACGGAGGTCACGCGCAAGGTACACGTCGGCGTATCCGCCGCTGCCGACAAGGTCGGTCAGTCGGTAGTTGCCGCTGAGAACCTGACCGATCATGCGCCCGCCTCCGCTGATCCGGCGGACGCTACTCTAGCACCCACGATCAGGGTCAGCCAACCAGGCGGCCGGCCGCGCTCAAGGGGCTTGTGATGGCCCGAGGTACTCGACAATGGCGTTATCGTCGTGGTCAAGCTCTAGCCGCGTCACGAGGCGCAGCTTGGAGAGGGTTTCGGTGGCTTCCAGCACGCCGCGCAGCGCCTCGTCCAGGCGGTCGCGTAGTTCGTGCGGCAACCGTGGGTCGAACGTGAGCAACTCCACGTACCCGAGGGTCAGCGCCAGTTGGTTGCCCAGAAAGTGTTGCAGCCGACGAGCCGTCAACAGCACCTGCACCAGCCGCTCCTCGTTGGCAGTCGCCTGCTGGGCGTCGGTCAGGTCGTAGCGCACGCACAGGATGCCGTCGATCCCGCCGGCATCGCTCAGGAGCGGGGTGGCGGTCATCACGACACGACGGTCGCCGAGTGTGCTGCTCTCAGTCGCTTGATCGAGAAAGTGCCCCAACTGTCCGTTGAGGATCGCCGTCAGGGCTGGTTCCCAGTGCGCACGCCGGTCGTCTGGCAGGTCGGCCAACAGCGTACGGTCGTCCAGGTTGACGGGCTGCGGTCCGAAGCGGAACGTGTCCCCCTGGAGGTAGGCGCGCCACGCCGCGTTGACCCGCCGGTACCGCAAGTCACTATTGAGGATGCACGCAGCGAGGCCAGTCACCTCAAAAGCTGACCAACCGCTCGGATCATCACGGTGTGCGGCGCGGGCGTCGTCGTCCAAACTCTGCTCTGGTGTAAAAGTCAGCCCTGTCTCGTGGCCCTGATAGGCTGCCGGGCATCGCCCTACTGTACTACGCCGCCGCTGCGGATACTACGGCCATCAACGTGCCCGGCGGTAGCAAGCGTGTGATGAGATGAAGCGTTGATGCCGGACGCCCGGTACGGCCCCGTCCGGGTGCCCAGCCGTCCGCACTAACGGCGCGCGGCCGTCCGTGACCAGAACTCGACGAAGGCAGGCAACAGGACCTGCTCGTCGTAGAGGCCGCGCACGTGGCTGCGCGCCAGTTCGCCCATCTCTCGCAGACGCTCCGGGTCACGGAGCATGCTCAGGACGCGCTCGGCGAACAGGTCCGGCCGCTCCACCGGCACAATCGCGCCAGTCTCGTTTTCCAGCACAGTGTCGTGGGCACCGCTCACGTCGGTGGTGACTGATGGCGTGCCGGCCGCGCCAGCTTCGGCCAGCACCCGCGCGTTCCCCTCGTAGCGGGACGGCAACAGGAACAGGTCGGCGGCGGCGAAGTGCAGCGGCACGTCAGGATAGGGCACGACGCCCAGGAACCGGACGGCCTTGCTGATGCCCAATTGCTCGACGAGCCGCTCGGCCATCGCCCGCTCTGGCCCGTCCCCCGCGATCACCAACCGCGCGTCCGGCCGCGAGCCGGCGACGGTCGCCATCGCCCGGATCAGCGTGGGGATGTCCTTCTGGAGCACCAGCCGCCCCACGAACATCAACAACACCTTGCCGTCCGGCCCGAGCAGGTCAGCGCGCAAGGCCCGCGCGGCCTGCTGGTCGATCTCGTCAAAGCGGTGGAAGTCGGCAATCCACCCCAGGTTGCTGACCCGCTCCGGCCGCACCCCGAGCCGCACCAGCTTGGACCGCTCGCGCTCGCTGACCACGCGCACACTGTCAGCGGAGCGCACCAGCCACCGCCCAATGGTGTTGAGCGTCGGGTTCACCCGACGCTCACGCAGCCAGTACGGGTTGTCGATCATGTCCCCAGCAATCTGCACGGAGAGCGGCAGGCCGAACCGCGCCCGCAGCAGGTAGCCGGCCAGCCCGCACAACATCGGGTCTTCGGTGGACACGAGGTCGAAGCCGAGCCGCCGGTGCAGCGCGCCGCCCGTCAGGTACGCCTCGTGCGGGAACGTCTCGCGCCGCCACGACGCGCTGGGGTGCACGATGAAGTTGTCGGCATGGACGACGGCACGCCGGCTGCCGCCCAGCGTCCGCACGATCATCCGGTACTCGTCAAGGATGCGCGCGTACTTGAGCTGACGGTGGTGGGCATCGCCAAAGGCACTGTCGGCCGGGTGCACGAGGCTCGGGTCGGTGCCAATCGCCAAGAGCCGCAGGGGCCGGGCGCGGGCGGGCGTCTGAACGGGTGACAGCGGGGTATCCTCTCGCGCCATGCGGGGCCATCGGCACGCCGTATACTGCCAGCAATGGTAGCGCGTCCATGCTCCGAGAGGATTCTAGGGGAGCCGCGGCCCTGATCCCCACCCCCACATCCCGGCCTCCTCTCCCGTAAGGGTTCAGATGTGGACAGTTTTGCCGTAGGTGTCATCCCCTTGCATACCCAGCCCGCCCTCAACTCACCATGTCATCCTGAGCTAGCGTAGCGTAGCGAAGGATCTCGACCTAGTGTGACGGCGAGATGAGACCCTTCGGCAGGCTACGCCTACCTCCCTCGAAAATGACGGGGGGCGGGCCGAGGGGGGGGGCGCGCCCCCCCCCCCCCCCCCCCCCCCCCCCGGGCGGGGGGAGCGCCCGCGGGGTAAGAGAGGGCGGGCGGGCACGA
>JBBQBU010000316.1:0-7015 GCA_038318015.1 Chloroflexota bacterium
CTGTCAATCAAGGCGTCTACTTTCACTATCACACTCCTGCCAGGAAGCGGCATGAGGTTTTCCTCATGAGCGGATCGCAGGCGTCATCCGATCTCCCGCGCCGGCCAGCGTCCGTGCCTCTGCAACCGCGCCTGTGTTTGATCACGGCGCGTCGCCACACCCAGAGCAGGTGCTCGGCCGACACCGCACGATCACGTCCGGCGCTTGCCGCTGCCGACTCTGCCCCTGGTGACCACGCGTACCACCACCAGCCCGCCGACGCCGCTCCCCCCGATTCGGCTTGAACCCGACCGACGGTGGTACCAACGAGTTGCCGGACGTCTTCGGTGGCTGCCCGACCTGCGCCTCCAGCTCTGCCACCCGTGTGGCAAGCTGCACGACCAGGTCGAGCAACTGTTCCCGACTCAACTCTGCCAGCGCGTCACGATCCATGGGACCATGCGCTTAACGGAACGCACTCCCCTTGACCACTCTGCCGATCATGCCTAGCTGAGCAGATACCACCCGCACAACCAGCCACCGACCCGGGTGGGCGCATCGCGTCGGGAGCCCCGGCGAGAAGCGGCGACGAAGCGGGCCGTAGGTTCTCCTGCGCCCGCGGCCGGTCCTGACTGTTTGTGTCTCACCTAGTCGCGGCTGATTGCCAGCGCCGAGTAGGTCGATACCGCGAACGGCACGAAATAGGTGAGCGGGATCTTCCAGATCAGGACCGGTGTCAGGGTGGTTGTGACGAGCGCATCACCCTGGTTGATGAGGGTCAAGACAGTACCGACCACCAGCGAGGTCAGGAGCGCTCGTCGCAGGACTGGTGGATGCCGTGGCCCACAGCGTAGGCAGAGGAGTAGCCCAGCACGGGCCTGACTCGCGAATCGGAAGCGACGGCCTGGCAAGGCGAGTCGGTCACACCGCCTACACACCAGTGCAGGCACATCCGAGTCGGAGTCGGGCTCAGCGCCCTGCGACGCGTGCAAGGCCACGACGATCCAGAATCTGAATGTGCCGGCGGCCAACCGAGATGAGCCCCCTGCGCTTGAAGTCATCAAGTGTCACCGTCACCGTCTCACGGTAGCTGCCGATCATCTCGGCGAGATCCTGGTGACTGTGGCCTCGCACTTCGTCCACCCCATCCGCGCCGGAGAGCCGGATCAACAGCGTGGCGAGCCGCCCAGGCACGCCCTTGAAGGCGAAGTCCTCAATGACGCCCTCGGCCTCGACCAGGCGCTGCCCAATGGTTTCCAGGAGCCGGATTGCGACCATGGGCTTCGCCTCGATCAGATTCTCCAGGTCAGCTCGGCCAAGCACGCAGATGGTGCAGTCACTCAGAGCCTCAGCGTACGCGCCATACATCTGCTGGCCCGCCAGCGGCATGTCGCCAAAGACCGTGTGCGGCTCGAGCGTCGAGAGGACGAGTTTCTTGCCATCCACCGTGAGCCGGTACAGGCGCACGCTGCCCGCCTTGAGCAAGAAGAGCGCCTCGCGGGTCTCGCCGGGCGTATAGATGAGCTGGCCGCGCCGTGCCGTAATCATCGTCGTATGTTCGGCGAGCCACTCAAGCATGGGTTGCTCGAGGTCACGCAGGATGTCGATCAGCGAGAGGTGTCGAATCTTATGATCGGGTCCGTAGCGGGCGAGTGTCGCGGCAGCTTCGGGGGGTTCCGCTTTTGGCTGGCCGCGCAAGCCACGTAAGACGCGCACAATGCCTGAGCTCACCATCAGATCACCTTCTCTGCCCCGAGGGCCAGCTCGATCTCTTTAATGAGATCACGCTGCCGTGGATTTCCAAATGAGACAAGCTTACCGTCTAGAACGTAAGCCGGCACCGCGATGACCCGCTCAGGCCGTGCTTCTGGCTCGGCGTCCAGATCGACAACGCGAACCGTCACGCTCTCGAATCGTTCGGCGATGGCTCCAGCAAGTCTGCGGGCCTCCGGGCAGCCAAAGCAGTGCCCGCTCACGTACACCTCGAGTCGTAGCATCCTCAGGGCAGCCTCCTCAGCAACAGTAACGCGCCACACGGTACGAAACCATACTGCGCTCTGCCACGTCGGTAATCCAGATTACCTAGACGACTCTTGACGAATGTATGGAAGCCTACTGAACAACCTAGGCGGTTCGCTCCAGACTGAGGAAGGCGGGTAGTACACCGCCCGTATCATCCAAGGGAGGTCTGAGCATGGCGGACGTATCGCGGGCTCATCCAGGGAGTGCGGCAGAGCCGGCCCTGACAGGAAAGTTGATAGCTGGCGCGGTCGGCGGTCTCGCCGGTGGCGTGGTCTTCGGCATGATGATGGCCATGATGGGCATGCTGACCGTGACCGCGGGAATGGTCGGTTCAAGCAACGCCTTCGTTGGCTTCATCGTACACATGGTCATCAGTGCCATCATCGGCGCCGGGTTCGGCCTTGTCTTTGGCAGCAAGGCGCTTGACTTCCAGAGTGGCGCACTCTGGGGCGCTATCTACGGTGTCATCTGGTGGATCCTCGGTCCTCTCCTGATCATGCCGATCATGATGGGCATGGGACCCCAATTCGGGATGGCGCTGACCATGCCGATGATGTTGAGCCTGATGGGGCACGTGATCTTCGGCGTCGTTGCCGGCCTCGTCTATCCATTGGCGGTGCGTCGCTTCGCCTGAGTTGGCATTCACAGTCCAGGTTGGCGATCTGAAGTAGACGCCGCATCCGGACACTCCAGACCCGGCCCGAGCATCCCCCCCGCTCGCTGGCCGGGTCTGGAGCATGTCGTCCCAGCACCGAGGGCAAACAGGCACGAATCTCCGTGTACCGGTCATCGTCAACTGTCGGACCGTCAGGACCGCACGTTCAGAGGAATCAGTCCCGACCACGCGCTGACAGGCTCTGGATCAGACCCTCAATTGAGTGATCACCAGTGGCGAGGGCGGTCGTTGAGCCGTCTGGTCTGATGACAAAACTCGGCGTTGCGGCTGGGTTTACAACCGAGTGCCCAAACGTCCCAATGAGCTCTTTGTAGAGCTCGAGGCTCGCCACTGCAAACGCCCAATCGAAGCCGGCCGCGTCGGCGTAGCGCGCCAACTCGGCGCGGGGGAGCGTTGTCTCGATGCTGAGCGAGACGAAGACGACGCGCTCAGGATCGACGCGAGCGTGGGCCTCGCGAACCATACCCATCTGGATACGGCAGTTGCCGCACCAGGTTGCGAAAGGAGCAACGAAGACGGTTCTTCCAACGAAGTCTTGGAAGGTGAAGGTCTCGCCAGTGCGAGCGTTGGTGAGCGGAATCCCATGCCAGACCGGCCGTACGGTCAGCAAATCCGGCCCAGGTCTGGGCGAGCCTATGAAGATGGCGACGCCGACTGCGGCGAACACTACGATGGCGAGTGCCCGACTATAAACGAGGTGAAACCGAACCAGGTGAACACCTCCGGGCTTCGTGCTCGAAGGATCTCGGAGAACCCTCTGACTCGTCATGCGGGGCCGGCTCCTGGTGACTGATACTGTCTCGCAAGACATTGTCCCAGATGTAACTCTCAGCCCGAGGCGATGTCTGCCGTATCTCCAGGGCTCCGGAGACTGTGAAATCAGGACTCTGGCGTCGTTACCCTGGCTGCCAGACCCGCACCTCTGGGTAGAAGGCCGCCATCGCGAACCAGAAGTGATTCGCGTGGACAATGGGCCGGAGGCGCTGGCCGGCCAGCGGGCCGGTGACAGCCTGGCCGAGGGCGTCCCATGAACTGTCTGTCTCGTTATCAAGCAGACGGCCGCCATCCCTGCGGAATGTGAGCGATCGACCCTCCAAGGTCGGCTCGAACACGCCGGCAGCACCGATGTCTCGTGAGCCGGCGATGCGTCCAGCGTCGAGCGCCGAGGCAGTCCCCTTCTGGAAGAGAATCACGATGAGCGTGCCACCCACCGTGTCCTGAACCACGCCGAGTTGCTCCAGATGGTTGAACGGGTAGGCCGCTGCTTCGCCGTTGAGCGCCACGGTCACTACGCGGGCCATCGGCGGCAGGCGGCCGTCCGACGGCCCGGAGTAGAGAAAGGGCGAGTTGGAAATGTCGTCGTAGCCGACGTACGGGTTGCGGCCGTAGTCACGACGGAAGCCGGTCTCGCGGGAGAGCACCCGCCCTGAAGGGAATGCGACCCGGAACGCGGCAAAGCTCTGGATAGCAGCCGGCACCGGGGTCAACCGGGAGCCGGCCAGCGCACCGACGATGGCCTCACCGGTGATCTGCTGCCACCAGCTCTCAGTCTGACGGTCCCACATCACGAGATCGCTCCGGCGCAGGTTGCCGGTCGTCCCGAAATCGTAGGTGACGCCATCAAGCCGGCGGTCGAAGGCGATGGCCGTGTTGCAGAGCGGGCAGAACGTGACCGTGACCGGCCGGCCGCCCACAGTGTCGTTGACGATCTCGTGCCAGATCAGGATCTGGAGCGGGTAGGCTCGTGCGTCGCCGTTCTCCTCGTATACCACGACCGGCTCGTTATCGGAGAGCCACGCTGCCGCCGCTTCCGGCGTCACGAAGGCCGGCTGATCAATAGGCGGGATACCGTCACGTGGCGGCCCCCCAGGCTGGATCTCCGACAGCGGCACGGTGTGCTTCGAGAAGTCGGTTTTCCAGCCGGAGCGGCTCACCTGGAGCGCGTCAGCAATCGGCGACTCCACTGATGACGCGGCGCGCGGCATTGGCAGGGGTGTCGCGGTGGGCGGAGCGGATGTCGGCAGCGGCGTCGGCTCGGCGGCCTGCGTGGACGCTGGCGCGACCGCTGCCAGCGGCGGCGCCTCCGAGGGGGCGGCCACGCCGGCGCTGGTGCAGCCGACGCTGAACAGGCCGAGCACGGCACCGACGACGAACTGACGGCGGCTGGATAGGCGCGGTCTCATCGCTACACTCCGTCGGAACGCTTAGCCTGCGACGCCATCTGCGCGGGAACGGGCTGCGAGTTGGTGGTGACCGTTGGCGACGCGGTCTGACGCAGACGGCCACGGCGACGCGAGAGCCAGACCCCGCCAGCCACCAGCCCGACGAGCATCAGCCACACCAGATCCGGGACGCCGGCCAGGTTGTCGGCTACCCAGAGCTGAGCGCGGAACCCGAGGTCTCCCAGGCCGAAATCGTCGTAGTAGATGCTCAGTGCTGACGTGCCCTGAAACGCGATGAAGCTGACTCCGAGCAGGATGAACAGCAGGCCGGCAACGAGGTTGGTCGAGAAGATGGTGAACGGCCCGATTTTGAGCTGCCGACCGCGCAGCCAGGCCCGACGCCCAAGCTGGTACCGATCCCAGAGCCAGGCGATGACGAACAGCGGCGCGGCCGTCCCGAGCGAGTAGGTGAACAGCAACGACGCGCCCAGCAGCGGGCTGGCCGTGGACGCGGCGATAGTCAGGACCGCGCCGAGCAGTGGTCCGGAGCAGAATCCGGAGATGCCGTAGACGAGACCGGTGCCATAGATCGCGAAGGCCCCCTCACCGGTCTGGAACCGCTGGCCCACGCTGGCCGGCACGATGCTGAACCCTCGGCCGGTCAACTCCAGCACGCCGAACCCGATCAACATCAGGCCGGCGACCAGGATCGTCGTCTCACGATAGTCGAGCAGGAGCGCCGCGACGAACGACGCCCCCAGCCCGAGCGGCACGAACACCGTGCAGAGTCCTGCCAGGAACAACAAGGTCCGGCCGAACAACTCGGTCCGGCTGGTAAACGCATAGGCGAAGAACGCCGGCAACAGCAGCGCACTGCATGGCGCCAGCAACGAGAGCACGCCACCAGCGAACGCCGCCGCGAACGAGACTTCCAGCATCCTGCTCTACCGCCCGATCTTCGCCAACTCGGCGTCAATGGCCTGCACGAACGCATCGACCGTGCGCGCGCCCACCAGCCGCTGTCCGTTGACCTTGAACGACGGTGTGGCTGTGATCCCCTCAGTGCGGGCGGTTGTCAGGTCTTGCTGGATAGCCGGGATGTCCTCCGCGCGATCAAGGCAACTGCCGAACGCCGCACTGTCCAGACCCAGCTCAGCCGCGAATCGCTTCAGATTCTCAGGGGCAAACTGGCCGCGATTCTCGCCGCGCTGGTTGTTGAACAGATAATCGTGATACTCCCAGAACTTGTCCTGACGGCCAGCGCAACGGGCGGCCTGGGCTGACTGACGGGACTCCGATCCGATCCACGCGAAATCGTGCCAGACGAGTTTGACCTTGCCGGTCACGACGTATTGCTTGATGATCTCTGGTGCCACCACACGGGTGAACTGTCCACAGCCGGGTCACTGGAAGTCGGCGTACTCGTCCAACGTGACCGGTGCGTCGGTCTTGCCGAGGAAGTACGGCCCTGGGTGGGTCCGGCCGTCGGCGAGCGCGATGGCGACGGGCGAGGCTGCCGAACTGACAGCGGCAGCAGGCGATAGTGACGGCGCGGACGCCGCAGTCACCGACGGAGATGCCGCCACCGTCGCCGGGCTTGCGGCAGCAGCCGGGCTGGCCGGCGATGCGGCAATCGACGGCGCGGTCACGGCGGGGCTGGCGGCAGGTGCGGTCGTTGCCGGGCCTGCCGCCGGCTTCGGTGGGGTGGCTGGCGCGGATGCGGGGGTGCACGCCAGGGCGAGTGATGTGGTAGCGGCAAGCAACAAGCCCACCAATCGACGCTGCACTGTATGGCCTCCAATGACGGATGTCCGTCTGATTGTGCGGGAGCCGGGCACTCCGCGTCGGTAAGCGCGATTACTGATCTGATGATCTGATGGTCATCGGTGGACAGCTGGCGAGGCTGGCGAACACTCTTTCCAGGCCCGAGAAGAGAACTCGGCCTGCCCGCAAGGAAATAGCCGCCTCCTCGCCAGTTTCGGGGTCAGGCAACGGTATTGCCGCCTGGGCACGGACGCAGCAGACTGCAGGGAGCAGTATCAGGCCGGGTTGAGCGGCGAGTAGGAGACGAGGCGGCTGCGCAGCGGATAGGCGCCCCCGATTTTGATCACCTCGTCAATATCGAATTCCACGAGGCGCTCGGCCCCAGTGAACTCTGCGGTTCGCTCGGCATCCC
>JBBQBU010000317.1:0-7015 GCA_038318015.1 Chloroflexota bacterium
CGGCGGCGGTGTACCGCTTGCGACGCTGTGCCATCAGTAGGGCACCTCCAACTCGGCGATACGGTACCATGTGGCTGTCGCTGGGGACACGGCAAGGATGCGGTAGTCAGGTCGTGCTGGGGCGGGGAAGCCTGCGCGCGACGCACGGGCGAACGAGAAGAGGTGGGCGCGATGGCGAACGTCAACGGAGCCATACTGGTGGCGCGCGCGCTGGAACAGGCGGGCGTCGGTCCGATCTTTACGCTGTCGGGGAACCAGATTCTGCCCGTCTATGACGCCGGTCTGGACACCGGCCTGCGGTTCATTGACGGCCGCCACGAGACGGCGGTGGCGCACATGGCCGACGCCTGGGGCCGTCTGACCGGCCGGCCCGGCGTCTGCCTCGTCACGGCTGGGCCGGGTCACACCAACGCCCTGACCGGCCTGCTCACGGCGCAGCTTGCCGAGTCGCCGATGCTGCTGCTGAGTGGCGGCAGCAGCCTGGGGCAGGACGGCATGGGCGGCTTTCAGGAGATCGACCAGGTGGCGGCGGCGCGCCCGCTCTGTAAGGCGTCCTGGCGCGCCACGTCGGCCGCCGAACTGCCGGCACTGATGGCACGGGCCTGGCGCACGGCGCTGGACGGCACGCCCGGCCCGGTCCACCTGACGCTGCCGGTTGACGTGCTCCAACAGACTGTGGACGACGCCACGGTCCCAATGCCGCAGGATGGCGCGTGGCTGCCGCTGCCTGCGCCCGCCGCCGACGACGGCATCACGCAGGCGGTGGCCCTGCTGGCCGATGCGAGCCGGCCGCTGGTGCTGGGCAGCCCGTCAGCGTGGCGCGGCGAGGCCGGCGTGCAGCTTCGCGCGTTGCTCGACACCATCAACGCGCCTGGCTTCGCCATCGAGAGTCCGCGCGGCCTGACTGATCCGGGCTTGCACGGCGTCAGCGCCCAGTTCCCCCGGGCTGATGTCGTGCTGCTGCTCGGGCCGCAGGACTTCGCCGCCGGGTTCACCAGTGAGCGCGCGCTCGGAACCGCTCGGTTCATCCAGGTCATGCCGACGGCGGCGCAGCTTGGGAAGAACCGCGCGGTGGCCGTGGGGCTGGTCGGGGACGCAGCGACAGTGCTGGAGCAACTGGTCACGGCGGCGCGTACCCGCACATGGGCGGCCTCTGGCTGGCGCGCCGAGCTTGAGGCTGCACAACACGAGGGGTTGCAGCGCTTTGCCGACGCCGAACGTGCCGACACGGTGCCGATCCACCCGCTACGGCTGGCGACGGCGGTCCGCGACCTGTTGGACGACGGCGATAGCGTGGCGGTGGATGGCGGCGAGTTCAGCCAGTGGGCGCGCTGGGCGCTGGGTGCCGGCCGCTTCACGACGCTCCTGAACGGCAAGCTGGGGGGCATCGGCCCGGCCATCCCGTTTGCCATCGCCGCAAAGGTGGCGCGACCGGCCCGGCGCTGCGTTGCCTTTCTAGGCGACGGCACGTTCGGGTTTCACGGGCTGGAGTTGGACACGGCGGTGCGGTTCAACCTGCCGCTGGTCGTCGTCGTCGGCAACGATGCCGGCTGGGCCGCCGAACGGCACCGCCAGCGCCAACTGTACGGCCCGGACCGCGTGGTGGCGTCCGACTTGCTGCCGACGCGCTACGACCGCGTGGCCGAAGCCCTCGGCTGCCACGCGGAACACGTCGAGCACCCCGAGCAGCTACGGCCGGCGCTGGAGCGGGCCTTTACCAGCGGCAAGCCCGCCTGCATCAACGTCGCCATCGCCAGCGTGCAGAGCCCGTCAGCCACCCAGTAGCCGGCGGGCATCAAAACGTGCAGCCATGCCCGTCACATGGAGACTGTGACGTGAATGGGCCGGGCGAGCGCGTGTCGCTGGCACGCCCCCGCCCGGCCTCGGCCACGTCGGCGGCCTACTTCGTCAGCGGGTAGACCTGGCTGCGTGTCTGCTCCGTGATGGCCATGGGGGCAACGCCAAGTTGAGCCATGGCCGCCTGTACATCGGCCGTCGTCGTCTGGCCGGCCGGCACCTGGATTCGGTGATGGTGCGGCATCAGCGTCTTCAAGTTCGGATTGTTCGTCATCATCAGCCGAATCGACATGGCGACATCCAGAGGGTCGTGCTGTCCCGACATATGGAAGATCATGGCGTCCGGCTTGTACATCTCGGCCCAGAGCGCCATGTCGGCCGTTGCCGCTGAGCTACCCTGGAAGTAGATGGTGTAGCCGTTCTCCAACGTCACCATGAAGCTGGCTGCCGTGCCGCCGTACGGGTTCTGCGCGGTTGGCTTCCCGATCTCCGACCCATGAACGGCGTTCAGCATCCGCACTGAGATGCCGTCCATCTTGTACAGATTGCCCGGTTGGGCAAACCGCTGCGCAATCTGGGTAGCCGGTAGCCCCTGCTCAAGCATCCAGCCGTTCAGGCCGCCACCCGCTGCGAACGTCATCGCGTTCGTCTTCTGAGCGATAGCAATCGTGCTGCCTAGCTCGTCGTTATGGGCATCTGCCACCAGGATCAAATCGACCTTCGTCAGGTCGTCCACGCCGATGGCCGCATCCGGGTTGCCCTCAATGAACGGGTTGATCAGGATGACCTTCCCGTTCATCGATGTGATCCGAAAATGCGACCAGCCGAACCACTCCAGCGTCGCACCGCCCTCCTGCGCCTGAGCCGGCACCGGGACCACCATGCTGGCAACCAGCAGCATCGCTGCGAGTCCCGCGAGCGCCACGACTCGCTGCCAAGCCTGTCCGAAGAACCTCATATGGACACCCCTCCACCAGATGAACACCTACGTACACCGACCGCCACACCATCGTCCCAGCGGCCAACCGCCGGGGATAGGGCGCAGAGCCACCCCGCCGCGATAGCTACGGACGCCACTCCACTGCAACGCACCATTGCGTAGCCGGGCGGCGTCATACCCCTTACGCACAGCGCCGCCACACGGATGTACCGTGCCCGCATGGTGCCGAACCGGCCACACCGCGTGGCCTTGCACGGCACCGGCCCACCACGCGGCGTCCTCCCCTGCACCGGGCCGCGCGGTGAGCGTCACGATAGCCTGTACAACCGGCTGGGGCCAGGATTTGGGCACCATGTCAGGCCTGGAATGCGCTACAACCTGACCTGACAGTATCGTGTAGCCAGCGCCCCGATTCTCGGAGGCGCGGCGGCTGCCCCTGAGCCGCTGGGATGTGCGTCTGCATCCGCCCCAACGCCACCCGTTTGGCACCTGATTCGGCACCCGAATCGGTATCCTGAAGCTCACGTTCCGGTGAGGATCGCGCGAGGAGTTCAGCAATGATGTCGGTGTCGCGTCGTCATTTCCTGCATCTGGTGGCCGTCGGGTCCGGCGCGGCGCTCCTCAGCGCCTGCTCGTCAGCACCAGCAGCCGCCCCGACCAGTGTGCCGGCAGTCGCGCCGAAGGTGGTCCCGACCGCGCCGCCGCCCCAGGCCCAGCCGGCCGCGTCACCCGCCGCATCGCCAGCGGCAGGCGCGTCGCCGGCCGCATCACCCGCCGCGTCTCCGGCCGCCGCTGCACCGCAGGCCGCTCCGGCTGCCGCCAAGCCGGCCGCCGACATCAAAAATGTGGACTTCATCGTCGCGGACGGCACCGAGCCGGCGAACCTCGACCCGGCCCCCGGCACCGGCCCGTTCCAGTCCGCTCTCAACCCGATGTACGAGGGGTTGACGGCCTGGAGCGACAAGATGGAGCTGCAGCCGTCGCTGGCGACCTCCTGGGAGGTCTCGCCGGACGGCAAAGTCTGGACGTTCAAGCTACGGCCGAATGTGAAGTTCCATGACGGCACGCCGTTCACGTCGCAGGCGGTGAAGGTCACGGTTGAGCACCTGTTGGACTCGGCCACCGGCTCGTCGCGCCGGGCCAGCTACACGCTCATCAAGGAAGTGGCGACCCCCGACGACGGCACCGTGCGGATCACCACCGACCCGCCGACTCCCGACCTGCCCTTCCTGATGGCTGACGGCTCGGTCCGCATCATCAGCCCGGCAGCGCTGGCGAAGTTCGGCAAGGATCTCGGGCGTAACCCAGTCGGCACCGGCCCCTTCAAGTTCGCCGAGTGGATTCCGAACCAGCGCGTAGTGCTGGAGACGTTCCCCGACTACTGGGGGACGCGCCCGGGGGTGCGCCGCTGGATCTACCGCCCGATCCCCGAGGCGGCCGGCCGCGTGGTAGCCTTGAAGACCGGCGAGGCCGACGTGGTGCTGAACGTGCCGGCCTCCGACATTGAGGGGTTGAAGGCCGACCCGAACGTTACCCTGACCGTTGCGCCGAGCCTCACCATCATTGAGGCCGAGCCGCGCCAGTCCAAGCCGCCCTTCAACGACGTGAAGGTGCGGTACGCGCTGAACCAAGCCATCGACAAGGACGCCATCATCACGAACGTCCTGCGCGGGGCCGGCGCTCCGCTGCGGACGCCATCCATCCCCGGCCTGTTCGGCACCTACGACTTCGATCCGCCGCCGTTCGACCCGGCGAAGGCAAAGGCGTTGCTGGCAGAAGCCGGCTTCCCGAACGGTTTCGAGGCGACCATCCGGTACGTCAGCGGCCGGTGGTCAGGCGACGACCAGGTGGCCGAGGCGACGCAGGGCTTCTGGAACAACATCGGCATCAAGACCACCATCATGAAGATCCAGAGCGCCGAACTGGTGCCGCAGCTATCCGCCGACCCTGACACGATGGCCAGTACCGTCTTCCTGCTGCTGAAGACCAGCGAATACGTGGACTATCACCTGTACCGCATGTACCACTCGGACGCGACCACGAAGACCGTCACGGCACAGCGGTACGCCTACGGCAACCCGGAGGTCGATAAGCTGCTCGATGAGCAGCGGCGCACGTTCGACCCGAACAAGCGGCTGCCAATCTTGCAGAAGGCGCAGGAGCTGATCTGGAAGGACATGCCGCTGGTCTATCTGGCGCACCAGTCAAACGTCTGGGGCCAGCGCAAGAACGTCAGCGGCTTCAAGTTCCTGCCGTCCAACTCGATCTGGCCGGGCACGGTCCAGAAGTCCTGATCGGCTGCTGCTGGTGACGCGCTACGTGCTGACGCGCTTGCTGTGGGTCGTGCCCGTCCTGCTCGGCGTGTCGTTGATCGTCTTCTCGATCATGAAGTTGGTGCCCGGCGATGTCGCACAGGTCATCGCCGGGCTGGACGGTACCGCTGAGGATGTCGAGTTGATTCGCCGCGACCTGGGGCTGGACCGGCCGGCCCCAGAGCAGTACCTGACGTTCCTGGTGCGCTCGTTGCAGGGCGACTTCGGGCGGTCCGCCGTCACGAAGCGCCCGGTCACGGAGGAGATCGCCAGCCGCGTCGGCCCCACCGCCGAGCTTGCCGTGGCGGCGTTCAGCATCGCCATCGTCCTGGGGCTTTTCACCGGCGTAGTGTCGGCCACCAAACGGTACACCGTCTGGGACAACGTCGCCACGCTGATCTCACTGGTGGGCGTCTCGATGCCGGTCTTCTGGCTGGGGCTGATGCTGGTGTTGCTGTTCTCGGTGACGCTCGGCTGGCTGCCGAGTTCCGGGGCCGGCACGTTCGCGCAACTCATCATGCCCGCGCTGGCGCTCGGGTCGGCCTCCACGGCGATCATCGCGCGGCAGACGCGCTCCGGCATGCTCGAGGTGCTCAGCCAGGACTATGTACGGACCGCCCGCGCCAAAGGCCTGACCGAGCGCGTCGTGCTGGTGCGTCACGCGCTCAAGAATGCCCTGATTCCGACGATCACCGTCGCGGGCTTGCAGGTTGGCTACCTGATGGGCGGGGCGGTGCTCGCAGAAACGGTCTTCGCGCGGCCGGGCCTCGGCCGGCTGCTGGTGGACTCCATCGCCCGCCGTGACATCCCCGTCGTGCAGACGACCATCATGCTGCTATCGGTGACATTTGTGTTGGTGAACCTGGTGGTAGACCTGCTGTACGTGAAGCTCGACCCACGCATTCAGTACGACTGATGATGATGCGGCGTGCTGCATTCCCCCCTCCCCGCATTCCCCTCCCCCGCAGGCTGGAGACGGGAGGCTGCTGGGCATGACGATTGAGCATGCTGCTGCTGCCGGCAGTACCCGCAGCGCCGTCCCGTACATCTTCTCGGCGGCCGTCGTGCGACAGTTCACGCGTAGCCGGGCGGCCGTCATCGGCCTGGTCCTGACCACCGTCTTTGTGCTGCTGGCGATTTTTGCGCCGCTGCTGGCCCAGCACGACCCGACGGCGTTTACGCTCGGGCAGCAGCTTCGGCCGCCGTCTGGGGCCAACTTGCTGGGCACCGACGAGCTTGGCCGCGACATCATGAGCCGCATCCTCTACGGTGCGCGCATCACCCTGCTCATCACCCTGGGCGCAGTCATGGTGTCGTTGGTGATCGGCACGATTCTGGGCATCGTGGCGGGCTTCTTCGGCGGCTGGACGGACACGCTCATCATGCGCGTGATGGACGTGTTGCTAGCGATGCCGGGCTTCCTGCTCGCCATCGCGATCATCGCGGCGCTGGGAGCCGGCACCGGCAACGTGGTGGTGGCGGTCGGCATCTTCTCGATACCAGCGTTCGCGCGGGTGGCGCGCGGCTCGACGCTCTCGGTCAAACAGCAGGATTACGTGCTGGCGGCGCGCGCCCTCGGCGGCTCGCCCATCGAGATCATGGTGCACCACGTCCTGCCGAATGTGACGCCGCCGCTGGTGGTGCAAACGACGCTCCGCCTGGCGACAGCCATCCTCACGGCATCCGGGCTGTCGTTCCTCGGGCTTGGTCCGCAGCCGCCTACGCCCGAGTGGGGGGCGATGTTGAGTACCGGCCGCAACTTCATCACGAGCAGCCCGCAACTGGCGACGATTCCGGGGTTGGCGATCCTGCTGGTCGCCATCGGGTTCAACCTGCTGGGCGACGGCCTGCGCGACGCGCTGGACCCGCGCCTGAAGCGCTGACGGCGCTGCCCCCTCACCCCCTGCCCCCCTCTCCCGGTGCGCGGGAGAGGGGGAACCACTGTCCGGAGTCTCCCCTCGCCCAC
>JBBQBU010000318.1:0-7004 GCA_038318015.1 Chloroflexota bacterium
CCCGCGCCGGGCCCCCCGGGGGGCCCCCCGCCCCTCCACTACGGGCGGTCGCCCGCGCAAGCACCAACCAGTCGGCTGCTGTGTGACGGTCAGTGCTGGTCCTCGTCCAGCGGCAGTTCCGAGACGTGCCCTTCGGGCGGCGGCCCCGCACCGTCCGGCGACAGCCCCTGCTCGGCGGCCTTGCGACGCTTCCGCAGGTGCATGGCCGCGCCCAGACTCGCGAGGCCCAGCCCGCCGAGGACGCCGGCCAGCATGCCCGGCCCGGCCTGCCCCGCAAACGGCAGCGTGCTCGGCGTTGGGCGGGCACCGGCCACACCGGGGACCGGCACCGGTACAGCACCGGCAACGCCCGGCCGCGGCTGGCTCGGGGCGGCAGCTAGGACGCCAGGGTCGCGGCTGGGCGGCGCTGCCGACGCGACGCCTGGGTACTCGCTCGATCCGATGCGCGTCGTGGTACCGCCGTTGTCGTTGCGGCTGATCCGGGTGGTGGTGCCGTCGTCGTCGTCGTCGTCATCGTCGTCATCCGCGTTGTCGTTGGATGTCGGCGTCGATGTTACGACAGGCGTACCGGTCGACGTTGGCGTTGGCGTCGTCGGGGTGCCCTCCGGTGGCAGCGTGCCGGTCGGCGTGGCGGTTGCCGTCTCGGTGGCGGTTGCTGTGGCCGTTGCGGTCGGCTGGGTGCCGGTGGGTGTGGCGGTCGGGGTCTCGCTCGGCTGCGTCGCTGTGGGCGTCGCGGTAGGCGTCTCAGCCGGCTGGGTGGCGGTCGCCGTGGGCGTCTGGGTCTTGACCGGCTCGGTCGCCGTCGCCGTGGGCGTCTGGGTCTTCACCGGCTCGGTCGGCGTCGCCGTGGGCGTAGACGTGGTGGTGCCGGTCGCGGTGGGCGTGACGGTGCCCGGCGTTGTGGTGGTGGTCGGCGTGCCGGGGGTACTCGTGACCAACGTCGGAGGGGTCAACGGGGGCGGCGTCGGGTCTGGCCCGGATACCGCCAGCGCACGCGGAACGCCCAGCGGCGTGATGCTGGGCTTGGCATAGGCTGCGACGGCAACGGCCCCACTGGCTGTTGCCCCGCGGGTGAAGGCCCGGCGACTGATTCGCCGTCCGTTCAGGGGGTTCTCGCTATTCTTCTGATCCACTACCGCCTCTGCCTCCCTGGCCGCTAGCTGCCTGCGTGCCGTCATGCGGCCTGCGTTTGGGCAGCACGTTCCCGCGCGACACACCGGGCCGCGCCACGATGGCGTGCGTTGTCCATGCACTCGTTCCAACGCATGTGTGCGGCTTCAGAGTGATGGGTGTGGCGTTAGGGCGAGGCACATTGGGCAGGCCCGGCCGGTGCGAGAGCGGCCCACGCTGGCCCCGCTCGGGCGATTGTGTATCCTGTCGGCGACCGATACGGGCGGCGACGCACCGTATGCCGTCACACCGCCGCACAGGGGGTAGCACCATGGACCGAAGCCGCTTTCATGGCATTTTCCCGCCGATCCTCACGCCGCTCAACGACGACCAGACCGTAGACCACGCGTCGTTGGCGTCGCTGGTTGACTACCTGATCGGGGAGGGGGCCCACGGCATCTGGGCGATGGGCACCACCGGCGAGTTCGCCTGCTTCAGCGCCGACGAGCGCGAGGCTGCCGTGGCGACCACCGTCAAGGCGACGCGCGGCCGGTTGCCGGTGATCGCGAACGTCGGCGACGCCAGCACCTTCCTGACGTTGGAGCACGCCCGGCGCGCAGCGAAGGCCGGCGCGGATGCGCTCGCCGCGACCCCGCCGTACTACTACATGAACAGCGAGCCTGAACTCGACGGCTTCTATCGCGACATCGCGAACGCCGTCGATCTGCCGCTGTTCCTCTACCACATCCCGCAGACGGTCAAGGTGAAGGTGACGCCGCCGTTCATCCGCACGTTGTCGCAGGACGGCGTCATCATCGGCCTGAAGGACAGCCAGAACGACCTGGAGTGGTTCCGCAAGGTGCTGCTCGACGCGCAGGAGGACGGCGTTGATCTGCGCTGCTTCCTGGGCACGACCGGCCTGATCGACGTGGCGATGTACGCAGGAGCGGCCGGCTCGATCCCCGGCATCTCGAACGTGACGGCGTCGGCGTGCGTGGGTGCCTACGAGGCGGCGCGGACCGGCGACGCGGCTGGCGCGACGCGTCATCAAGCGCGGGTGCTGGCCGCGGCGGGGCTGGCCGGCATTGTCAAGGGCGCGTCGCCCATCGGCTCAAACTTCGCCTCCATGAAGGCGTATCTGGTGTCGCTCGGCGTCATCAAGACGGCCGCTTGCCGCGCGCCATTCCGCGCCCCGACCGCCGAGGAGTCGGCAAAGGCTGTTGAGGTCATCTCACGGGCGGTCGGCGCGGCCGTCTAGCGCCCGGGTCCGTTGGGTGTTCGTGAGGCGCAGCGGGCGTCTGATGCCCCCTGGTTGCTGAACAGAATATTGGCATGCTCTCTGCGAGCACTGTTTTTCCAGCAGTGTCCACCGTGCAGCAGGCGACGCCGGCCAGACTGTAACTGTCGGCCCCATTCTGGGGGAGTCAGCACCATGGCCGTCAACGCACCCATTGGCGCATCCTGGACCGCACCGCGACCGTCGAACGGCAGCCAGCAGCCGACCGCGCATCCCACGGAGGGCCGCACCGAGCGCATCGCCAGTTGGCTGGTGATGTACCTTGTGGCACTCCTCACCCGCCTGGCAATCGGCGAGAGCGCCTGGGAGCTGGGCATGGCCCGTGTAGTCTGCGCCGCTGGCACGTGTAGCCGGCGCCCGTCCCAACGCCCCCGGCTGGGTCAGTCGAGCAGGCTCGCTTTGACCAGTTTACAGATGCGGCTGTCCGGGCTGTCCTCGTACATGAACGCCAGCCGCGCCCGCTCCAGCAGCGCGAACATCTCCGGCCATGTCAGTATTTCCCAGTTCGGCGGCAGTTCCGCAAACGCGATCCTCGGCACGTCGGTGCCCCGCACCCGGGCCGGGGTGCCGCCGCGCGCCTCCACCCACTGCTGAATCACATCCTGATCGCGTGTGTACTGTCGCACCGTGCGCTCCCGCCGCTGTTTGCGAGCATTATCAGGGTGTTGCGGCGTGTGGGGTTGCGGCGAACGTGAGGCGCCCCCGCCGCCAGGGTCGGCAGCAGGGGCGCATGATGGCTGGTTAGTGCCGGCGGGCCGACACCGGTATTGGATAAGCGGGTCAGCGCGTCAGGTTGAAGCGCGTTTCGTCGGAGTTGTTGGCCCCGCCCACGATGCTGAACCAGCCAGACGCGGACGCTACTTCCAGCCGCGTGAATGTCTGCCCGAAGTCCACGTTCAGCGTGTAGTTGTTCGACTGGGCACCCGGACCTTGCGGCGTCAGGCTGCTCAATGGGACCACCTGGGTGCCGACGACTGCCGCGCCGTTGTAGGCCGTCACGCGGATCGTCGCCTGCTGGTTGCCTTCAACGCGGACCTCGGCGGTCCGGATCGCTGCGCCCGTGATGCTGGGATCGGTCCCCAGAGCAAACGCTATCCGTTCGCCCTGGTTCACCTTGAAGTTGTCGAACGGACCTGGCCACGGCCCCTTCTGAACTCCCATCCGGAGATTCAAGACACAAATCTGGCGGGATGCACCGTTCGCGGCGGTACCCGACACTTGCATCAGTCGCGGGCGGTTCGCGAAGCGACCGCAACCCGGTTCACCCTGGATTTCCTGCGTCAGCAACGGTGGCGCACCCGGCGGATCGTAGGTGAGTGCCCGATTCTGCTGCGGCCCGTACTGGAGCCGCAGTTCAATGGCCGCCGTCTGGCCAGGGGTCGCGGTGGCCGTTGCCGTGGCGGTGGGCACCAACGTGTTCGTGGCGGTGGCCGTAGCGGTGACCGTCGCCGTCGAGGTACTGGTTGGCACCAACGTGTTCGTGGCGGTGGCGGTGGCGGTGGCGGTGGCCGTTGGCGTCAGGGTCGCCGTGCTGGTTGGCGACGGCGTGTTCGTCGGGGTGGGCGTATCCGTGGCCGTTGGCGTCAGGGTCGCGGTGCTGGTTGGCGTCGGTGTCTCGGTTGCAGTCCCGGTCGCTGTGGCGGTTGGGGTCATGGTGCTGGTCGGCGTCGGGGTTGCCGCAGCCGCAATCGTGAACCGCGTCACCGACGGATCGTGGTCGCTGGCCTGGTTGGCGAACTCGGCGTTGACGTGCAGCACGTCGAACTGCACCGCGCTGCTGAGGATCGCCGGGCTCACCAGAATGGCGTCGAGAATCTGGCTGGCACCGTTGAAGACGTAGCTGTACTGCTCGTTGGCCGGCAGCGTCGAGTAGAGGTTCTCCAGTTCGACATCACCGCTACCAGACGCACTACCTGTCCGCAGAATGGTCAGCGTGTCGGAGAAGGCGAAGTCGTTGAAGTCGCCGGCGACGACGACCAGGGCGTTCGGGTCAACCGCCAGGATCTGGTCAACGAACCCGTTGACGAGAGCCGCCTGCTGATGCCGCTGGGTCTCGCTGGACCGGACTGGCGGGTCGAACCGCCCGTAGAGCGGGTCGTCGCCACCCTTCGAGTTGAAGTGGTTACCGACCACGAAGATGGTCTTGCCGTTGAACGTGAATTCGCCGACCAGCGGCTTGCGGCTGGCGTTCCAGGCGCTGTTGGTTGGGTCGATGCGGCCGGGACTGAACGAAAGCTGCGGCGTGCCTGCAGTGTTCACGACGTCCGTCGCGCCGGTGGCCGTGCCGCCAGGGCGGTCAACGAACGCCAGTCCACGGTCGGTGCGGAAGAGGAACCCGACGCGGATGTTGCCGCCCGGAGCGCCCCCATCCTGGTGGGCTGTCGGGTCGATCTGGCGGTACTGGTAGGTGGGGCCGCCGGCGTTCTGAATGGTTTGGATGAGTTTCGCGTAGACCTCGTCGGCTGCCACGACGGGGCTGCCGGTGCCGCCGGAGACGCCGTTGTTGTCCTGGACCTCTTCGAGGACGACAAGGTCCGGTGCCTTCATGTTCGACACGATCAGCGCGGCCAGCGTGTCGAACTTCGCCTGTAGATCGCCGTCCGTCAGGTTCTCGACGTTGAACGTGGCAATCGCCACCTCACCGGAGCCGGCGGCCGTGGTCGTCTCTAGCGTGAGCGGGTTCGAGGCCAGGACCGGTGCCGTTGTGACCTGCAGCTTGAAGTTGGCGAAGCTGTAGTCGATGACGCCGACGACGGTGTTGATGGTCGCGCCGACGTGTGCGGGGGGCATCGCCGCCAGCCCGACGATCTGGTCATCGAGAATGATGCGCTCGGGCTGATCGTCCGCATACGAGTCGTAGAGGAGGCCGCCGCGCGGCGTGCGGAGGCCGGTCGCGCCAGCCCCGTTGTCCGCAAGCACGGCAATCTCGCCGAACGACGTGAGCGGGCCGATGGCGACGGCGTTGTTAACCTGGACGCGCATGGCCTCCAGGCTCTCGAAGAAGTCGGCACCGTCGTTGGCCGGGTCGAAGTTGGCACCGGCGGCTGTGTCGATGTTCGCAACATCGTCAGAGACGTTCGTGGTCGGCGGGACGCGACCGCCCGAGCCGATCACGATGGCGGCCGGCAGCGCGTTGCCACTCGACACGACGGAGATGGTCGGCCCGGTGATCTCCGTTGTCGTGAGGTTGGCAGTGCCGCCCGAGCCGCCGGGCCGGAACTCGGTGACGACGCCGCTCACCAGCACCGAGTCACCAACCGCGACCGTGGGCGCGCTGTTCGTGAAGACGAGCAGTGCCTCAGAGGTCTTCTCGTCCGCGTCCGGCGACGGGTCCTGGAAATAGAAGCCATTCGACGTGCGAGCCGTCACGATGCCGGCCACGCCGGTCACGGCCTGCCCGACGAGCGGCGAGGTGTGCGCCGCCCCCTGGATGTCGCGGATGCGAGTAGCGGGCGGCGGGGTGCCGGTGACGGTCGCCGTCGGCGTGTTCGTGGCGGTCGCCGTGTTCGTTGGGGTGGCGGTGGCCGGCGTGCCGGTCGCCGTTGCTGTCGGCGTGCTGCCTGAGCAGGGACTCAATGGTGACGACGAATTCCGTGGCGTCGGCGCACCCGTCGCGAAGTCCGTGGCGTTGTTGTCGGTCTCGGTGCAGCCGCCCGCTCCGCGCAACACCGCCAGCGTCGCTGAAGGCGCAGGGGTCGGCCCTGCCCCCTCAAAGAGCGTCGCGGTCGTGCCGAATCCGACAAGGTCGACAATCTGTGCCTGCTGCGCGGGAAGGCAGGGTGTCGGGGTCGCTGTGGAACCGCACGCAAGCGCCGTCGTGCCATTCACTAGCGCGACCTTGCCGGCGGTCGCGCCCATCGCGATGGTTCCTGATGCATCAGGCGTCGGCAGTGGCGACCCAACGGCCGCGTTGGATGCCTCTTGCACCAGGAGGTACTGCCCTGGTGCAAGCGTGACCGCCGGCAGGGCGGTCGCCGCATTGAAACTGCCCGTGGCACTGGCGTACTGGACGGACATGCCTGCCACTGACACGGATGTCTCGCCACGATTGAAGAGTTCGATGAAGTCGTGGGTCAGCAGTGCGCCGCTGTTGCCACCGCCGCCGTAGACCTGGCTGATGACCAGCGATGATGAGAGTGCACGCGCGGGCGTGACGACCCCCCCAAGGTTGGCGAAGACAGCCGCCATCGCGAGTATCAATGCCACCGCTCTCACGGCATTCGTTGGGCGGTACCGGTGCATGGATCGTCCCCCTACGGTTCCTGACAGGTCGGCGCTCTACACGCAAAGGCAGCCCCAACGACACCGTGGAGGCGGCCCGCCAGACTATGCCGTCCGCAATGGCGTCATCAACTTAACGTGATGTCAAGTCCAGGTTAAGTGACCGTCAACACTTCGCTGAATATGTCACCGGCGGCCCATCCTGTACGTTTGAGCGATGTTCGGAGACATCGCTAAACTGGTGTCTCTGAGTACTACCGCCGGGGGGGGGGGGGTGTGCCCACCAACCAACACCCCCCGGAAGAGAAAACGCGGCCAACAAAAAGGAAAAAAAAAAGGGGTCGACATGAATTGCGGGTTAGTGACTGCGAAAGCG
>JBBQBU010000319.1:0-6989 GCA_038318015.1 Chloroflexota bacterium
CGGATCACCCTCGGTGCGCTGGACGGGCAGACCTGGGCACCGCTCCCCGATCAGGAGGCCGAGCCGACCACTGGCCGCATTGCCACGGAGCTTTCCCGCGCCGGCGTCTACGCCCTATACCGCCAGCCGTAAATCTCTGAACCTTGCAGGGTTGGCACGGTGGGCCGTGGAGTGAACTCCATGACTCGCTGTGCCAACCCTGCGGCCGAAGGCATCCGCATAGACGCACACATGGATGGCCGCTATAGTCGCCGCGCCGTCTCCGTGCGCCTCATGACTGGACCGTCAGCAGGCAGGAAAGCTGCGGCCAGGATCACCGCATGACTCGGCTACTTGGCCGCGCCTGGCCTGTCCTGTTTGGCATGCTGCTCATTGCCTCGTTCGGCGTACTCGAATTCGGTGGGGCCGCCCCGGCCGCCGTGCGTAGCAGTTTTACGCTGGTCGGCCTGATTGACTGCGGCCAGAAGAGCGGCAAGCCCTGCTCGCTCGGTCAGACCCTCACCCTCGTCTCAGATGACAGCGGCAGCAAGCAGCCGTACACCATCGACCTGTCCTGGGTCCGCGACAAACTGCCCGGCGCATTCTCGCAGGACCAGCAGATGCGCATCGAGATCGAGCGCCTGCCAGATAGCACCCTGATGGCCCTGCGCGTCATCGACCTGGACAGCCGCAACGGCACCAGGCCAGACGACGAAGGGCCGCAGCCAGCATCCAGCGCGGCCCAGCGCAAAGACGACGACACCTTCGTAGCGCAGAGCGGCGACGGCCTCGTGATCATCTCGTTTGCCGCGCCCTGACCCCTGTTCTCCCCAACTGGCGTAGCCTGACCAGGACTCACAGAGCGCCGCCCCAGCCACACTGGCCGGGGCGGCGCTCTCGTCTACCACCGTGAATAGACCTATCTGCTAACGGATGTCCTGGACCTCAAGCTCGGTCGCCAGGATCGAGCCATCGGGCTGCTCTGCGCCCTCAACCTCGACCGCCGAACCGACGGCGATCGCCCCTATCTCCTGGTCGATCTCTGTCGTCTCCGTGACCGTCACGGTCCGCCCGCTCACCTGCCAGGTGCCGATCATCCCGGCCGGCGGCATGGCCTCGACCACGCCATCAAGCTCGACTTCGCCCGCCTGCGCGAACACGTCGTCGATCTCGATGACGGCTGCCGCACCAGCGACGCCAAGCGCCAGACTCAGGCTGACCGCGCCCGCAAGAACCAGCCGCTTTACTCGGAAGAGTCCCATGGGCTCCCATCTCTGCGCGAATTCCGTCATGACTGTTCTAGCACGGCCCATTCCCGCCAACCCACCATAACGACCCTGTAGGCCGCCCTCGTTCGCGCAAAACTCGCCCCAACGGGCGTTCTAAAGTTGTCCGCGAGCCTTCGACCACACCGGGATCAGCCACCACACCACGCCGATCAATGACGCGACCAGCAGTGCCACCACCAGGGACGGCCCGTAGCCCACCTCCTCGTTTGACACCAACTGGGAAGCCAGGATCAGCGCAATGGAGAACGCCGCCATGCCGATCACCATCATCATTCGGGCCGGGGGCAGCAGCGCCGTTGCTGTCGGCCCTCCGCAGTTACCGCCCTGCTGGCACTTCGACCCGCAGGGTCGGGTCGTTCCCCAGCACCGTCGTGGGCATCTGCCCGTTCCAGCGCCGCCACTTCTCAAAGTCCACCAGCATCGGCGTCATAGACGTGGCCCTGGCGCGGTTCGCCTCGGCCTCGGCCTCAGCCAGCGCCCGAATGCGCGACGCTTCCGCTCGTGTCGCCACTTCGGTTTGCTCTGCATCCGCTCGCGCCTTCACCAGCGCCACTTGTGACTGCTGCTCCTGCAATTGCGCCGCCGCTCGCGCCTTTGCCAGATCTGCGGCCCCCGCGCGCTCTGCCTGCTGCTGCTGGAACAACGCCGCTTCGATGTCCTGCTGGCCCTTCAAGCGCGCCGCAATCAACGCATCCAGCGCCGCAGACGGGTCCATATTGCGGATGCTCACCGTCCGCACCTTGATGCCCACCGGCTCCAGCCGGGTCTGCACCGCCCGCTCCGCCGCCGCCTCATACTCTGCGCGGCGCGCGCCGTACGTCTCCTCCCAGCCGAAGAGCGTACATGCATCCCGGATGCCTGCCCGAATCTCCGGGCGCACCACCAGCGTCGCGATGTCCTGCCCGCGCGTGTCGCCGTACAGCGGTACGTTCGGGCGCATTCGGTACAGGTCGCCTACCCGTGTCGGGTCCACAGTCCAGGCCGTCGTATTGTCCATGTTGATCGTCTGCTGGTCCTTCATCACGCACGGCACCGAATCGTTGCCCTGTTGGCCTTTGTTGAGCATGTCCAGCGTGAATTCGGCCGTCGGGTATTCGGCCAGCCGCTCGCAACGCCAGTCCACCCACACAAATCGGCTGTCCGTAATGGTCCGCTGCGACCCGTCACAGTAGTTGATCAACACGCCCGCGTTTCCGGGGTCCACGCGGTCCCACTGCATCCAGTACCAGACGCCCACGGCCGCAGCCACCAGCACGACGATGCCCCCAACCAGCGCACCCTTCACCGGAGTTCTCCTTTGCCCTTGCCCGGCTCGCGCGCGTCCTTGTGTGGCCGCGCCTGCCCCTGCCCCAACATCCGCCTGACGCCTCGAAAGAGCGCCGCCCCTGCGATGTCCAGGTTCATCCCGATTCGGCGTCCCGTCCGCCCCGCCAGCGGCCCCCACCAGTGCGCCGTCGCCAGCAGCACCACGGCGACGACGACCGCGATCAGCACCGCGTCGATCAGTGGGCCTCTCACCCATTCGTCTCCTCTCGGCGCACCGCCTCGCGAATGGGCCCGCGCCGCACAGAGCGCCTGCCCGAGGCGACAGAGGGCAGCGGTACCATTGTCGGCACCGTCCCTCTACGCAAAACGCACGACGGCCTCTGGACGTGACGCGCGCAATTCCACTGACAACTGAACGCTGGTGGTCACACGGCGCACGTGTTCCTCAGGCGGGTGCGGACGGGCGCACCGTCGGGCGGCAGCCCGTAGCCTGGCAAGCAGGGGCGCGGAGCCGCGCTACTTCGAGCGCAGCAGGCAGGCCTGGAGCCGTGCGCGTAGCTGGCTGGGGGTGAACGGCTTCGTCAGGTAGTCCGTTGCGCCGGCCTCAAACGCCGACCGCACCGACAGCTCATCCGTCTGCCCCGACACGATCACGATCGGCACCTGCGGCGACGCCGCCCGAATCTGGCGGCACGCGCTGAAGCCGTCCAGCACCGGCATGCCCAGATCCAACAGCACGATATCCGGCTGCTCGCTGCGCGCAAGCTCCACCGCGCGCTGGCCGTTCTCCGCCACCGTCACATCAAAATCATCGACGAGTGCCCGGCGCAGCAGCCAGACCACCGACGGGTCTTCATCCGCCACCAGGGCCACCCGGCGCGCGCCATCTTTGCGACCTACGTCCAGGGCCATCCCCCGATCTCCCGAGACGTGTTGGCCGCATGGTACACCGCTGCCGCCATCTTCGCACTCTGGCTGCTGCTGCATCAGGCACTCTACCTGCGACCGTACCAACGCGTCACCCATTCGTGCCTGTCATGCCCGTCGTACCTGGTGCCCCGGCTTGATCTCACGTGCGCCACAGCAACACCGACGCATCACGAAGAGAACGCTCCCGCCTACTGGCGCGGGATGGTATCCGCCCCCACGGTCAGCATCCAGGTAGACGATGCCCGTGTCCAGGTTGGGCAGACGGTCAGCATCACCCTGATCGCCGATGACAACACCGTCATTGAGTGGATTCAGTGGGAAGGCACTGTCGAAGCCGACGGCGACAACGACAACAAGGTAACCGGCGACCGCGACCTGGACGCCGAACACCGCCACGAGTGTGACAACCGGACCCAGTGCGCCCAGGTCTGGCAGATCACGCCGCAGACGCCCGGCCGCTACGTGCTGCGGGCGCGCGGACGTGACGACAAGGGCAACCGCTCCGAATGGGTCCAGATCGACTTCCGCGTGCAGGGCAGTGCCGCCACCCCGACGGCCGGCCCGGCCCCGACCGCGACGCCTGGGAGCGTTGCGCCGGCCTCCGCATCGCCCACGCCGTAGCCGGCGCAATGCGCCAACACCGCCGCTCGTGTGAGCGGCGGCGACCCGTACCAGCACGGGCGGCCCAGGCTCACAGCCTGGGCCGCCTGTTCGTATCCGTGTCCTGGCACGGTTCCTGCCGTCCTCACACCGGTCGTGCGCCTTCAGACACGGTACCGAGGCAGCACGCGGCGGATGCTACACTGCCCGCCACAAGCGCCTCGACCACCAACGAGTGGGTGCTGTCGGCGGACGACCGTAGCGTGGAAGACATAACCGTTGCAGACGTGTCATCAGCGGCGCAGGCAGGTCGTCACCGACCCATCGCGTGACAGCTCGTCTGCGTGCCCCCCCCCAAGTGCCACCATCCCCGCGCCAATTCGTTCTCGAAGCAGCACCCCACGACTAGACCGTTGCATCGAGGGACAATGCTCAGCGTCTCATCCTATCGCTGCCTCTGGGGACCACTGTGAGGGTACTCGTTGCGGAAGACGACATCGACATTCGCGATCTGCTGGAGATTGCTGTTGGCTCGCTCAAGCACGAGGTCCGCTGCGCCCGCGACGGACAAGAAGCCTGGGAAATGTTCCAGGCTGACGGTGCCGATGTCATCATCAGCGACTGGCTGATGCCGCGCATGCAAGGCACCGAGTTGTGCCGGAACGTCCGGGCCGTTGACAGCAGTCCTTACGTCTACTTCGTCATCCTGACCGCGCTGGACAGCGAAGAGCACATGATTCAGGGCATGCAGGCCGGTGCGGATGACTACCTCGTCAAGCCGTTCTCCATTGGTGCCCTCCAGGCGCGGCTTGTGGCTGCTCAGCGCGTCACCATGCTGCACCGCTCGCTCGCCCAGCGCGACGCTGAGCGGGCGCTGTCGCTCGCCCGGCATACGGCTGTCCTGCGCGTCGCCCGCCGCTTCGCCGCCGAAAGTGACCCGGACTCGCTCCTGCGTGACCTGATCATCGAGGCCGTCGCGCTGGTGTCGGGCGAGATCGGGGCCGTCTACCGCTGGGACGAAACCAGCGAGTTGCTGGTGCCAATCGCCACCTCAGTTGCTCGGGTGCCTGCCACCGACGAGCCGTGGCAGGGCCTCCAGCGGTTGCGGCTGGGCGAAGGTGCCGTGGGCCAGGCCGCACAGCAGCGCATCCCGATCGTCGCCAACGTTGGTGGCCCTGAGGCGGAATTCGCGGTGCCGCTGCTCCACGAAGGCCGCCTTGTCGGTGGCCTTGCCGTGCGGACCGGCCGCACTGGTCAGTCGTTCACTGACGAGAGCGTCGAAAGCCTCGAAATGCTGGCAGGGGTCGCTGCCGCCGCATTCGTCGGACTGGAGCGCGCCCAACTTGTCGCCGTCACGCTCGCGGCGCGCGAGTTGGCGCACGTCCTCAACAACGACCTTGCGCTGTCGGTCGGCGCGCTCGAACTCTTGCGCGAAGACCCGGACCTGTTGTCGAACCAGCGTGAGATCGTGGACGAAGCGGGCGTCGGTCTCGCTTCTGCCGCCGAGCACGTCCGTCGTTTGCAGCAGGTCGTCCGTATCCACACCAAGGACACGCCCGTCGGCCGTGCCCTTGACCTGGAACGCTCGTCCGGGCAACCTGCCCTCTAGCGCCCGGCGTCCAGGTCTGCGCTCCGGCCAGGGACGAGCCTACCACGGGTGCGGTTCAGGTACCCGCACTCGCCTACAGGCCCAGCAGGTCCGTCACGGTCACCATGGTGTAGCCCTGTTCGCGCAGCCCGGCGATGATCGCCCCGAGCGCCGGCCCGTCCAACGACTGCTCACCGACGTGGAAGATGAAGATGGCCCCTGGCTCCGCGCGGCTCAGGCACCGATCGATGATGGCCTGCTTGGACAGGTGGTTCCAGCCCAGCGAATCTACCGTCCACATGATCGTGTAGTCGTACCCCGCGTCAGCTACATCCTTCAGCGCGCCGGGGTCCAGGTCGCCGTACGGCGGGCGGAAGTACGGGCGCGTCGTCCTACCCGTCAGTTCGAGCAGCAGATCTTCGGTCCGGTCCAACTCAAGGCGACGCTCGCCCACGCCCAGCGGACGCCCCGCCGAGAACCCGGTGAATGAGCTGTGCGACCACGTGTGATTGATGAGTTCGTGGCCCTCGTCCACCATCCGTTTGACGAGGTCGCTGTTCTTCTGCGCCCACAGGCCGGTCATCCCGAACGTGACGTGTACCTGCTCATCGCGCAGGGTGTCCAGGATCATCTCGGTGTAGCCACGGTCTGCGCCCGCGTCAAACGTCAGTGAGACGGCGTTGCACTCCGCGGGACCACGGTCGATGCGCAACGATATGCCCGGCGTCTTTTGCACCGCCGGCTCCGGCGGCCGGCACACGCTCCTGGTAGCGGCTGGCGGCAGTTCGGCCGGTGGCTGCGGCTGGAACGCCTGCCCTCGAGCCAGCGGCACGGGCAACGCCCCGATGGCCAGCACCATTCCGACGACCAGCACCAGCGACCAGCGCCAACCCGCCAGCCGTGAGCGTGATCCGCTCATGCTCCCGCGCATCCAATCCCCCTGCAACAGCGGAGGGTATCGTCATGGGCGCGCGCCGCGCCTGTCAAGCCCAATCCTGCCCTCCGCGTCGCTGCCGGCGTGTCCCGGTCCCGGCGCCCTGGCCGAAACCGGGTGCGGCGCTGGCTCGGCCTGCGACCGGCCATTGCTGGCCGGGCGCACGCCGCGTCAGCGCACCAGTGGGAGCGCAGCAGGCAGCCTAGCGCTGGAAGTCGCGGCCGACCTCGCCGACGAGGCGCTCCAGCATGTCGAGCGCCTTCGCCAGGCCGGCGTCGGCCTCGCCTTCGTCTGCGCCGCGTGTCACCACGTCGATGGGCAAGAACCGCTGGTTCCCCAGCGCGATGTACCCCTTGCAGTACGTCCCCGGCACCTCGGCCATCACCTGCTGCAACAGCGGCGC
>JBBQBU010000320.1:0-6985 GCA_038318015.1 Chloroflexota bacterium
GTTGTCGGCGAGGTGCGCCAGGGGCCGCAGATGGTCCGCTTGACGGCGCCGCCCCACGAGTTGACGATCTTCCGCGACGGCCGCGCGATCATCAAGGGGACGGCCGAGGTGTCCGTGGCGCGGAGCCTCTACGCGCGCTACGTCGGCACCTGAGCCGCCGGCTCGGGCAGCGCCAACGCCCCGGCAAGGCCCAGGCCACATCCCATGTCATCTTGATCGCGATGCCGGTGATTCTTGCCGCCCACTCTTCATGTCATCCTGATCGCGACGCCACTGGTTCTAGCCGTCCACTCTTCATGTCATCCTGAGCTTGCGAAGGATCTCCCAACCAATGGCACACACTGTGGGTGAGATCCTTCGACTCCGCTCGCAAGCTCGCTTCCACAAATATCGTCAGGCTGCGCGCAACGACATCGCTCAGGATGAGATTGAGGGTGGCAGGGGTTCGGACACAGTGAACTGTCCGTCTCCCGTCAGTCTCTGCGCCTCCTGTCACGAGCGGAAGGGAGGCGAGGGGGCGAGCGTGCCGCACAGCTTAGCGCCAGGGCGGCGGCGTCATCCGGGTGACGATCCCCGCTGCGGTGTCAGCACCGCGCGCCCGGACCCGACGCAGCTCAAACGCCTGGGCCGGGACGTGGCGCAGGCCGTGGATCACCGTCACGGCGGCCTCGTAGCCGGCCGCCTGCGACGCCGCCATCACGCGGGCATTGTACTTGCCGGCCGGGTAGGCCAGGAACCGGATCGGTTGCCTAATGTGCTCCTCAAGTACCGCCTTCGGCTCCACCAGTTGCCGGCGTAGCTCGTTGGGGCTGATGGCCGCGAAGTCCGCATGGTTGGTGCTATGCGCCCCAATCTCCATGCCGGCCTCGGCCATCTCGCCGATCTGCGCCCAGGTCAGGTAGCCCGGCCGCCCTACGAAATCCGTCGTGATGAAGAACGTACCGACCATCCCGTGCTCCTGGAGCAGGCGGAATGCGTGGTCGTAGTTGTCGTCGTAGCCGTCGTCGAACGTCAGGATGACGGCGCGCTTTGGGAGGGCCGCCCCACCGCGAAAGTGCTCGAAAAGGTCGGCCATCGTGACCGTGCTGACCTCCTGGTCAGCCAGGAGCGTCAGCGTGCGCTCGAACAAGTCCGGCGACACAGTAAGATCGCGCCGGTACACGTCCGGGTTCGGCGGCAGCGGCCCGACGTGATGGTACATGACGATGGGCACGTCGGCGGTGGAGCGCGGCGGGCCGGTCGGCTGCGCCGCGCGGGTAGCCCGGGCAGCGGTAGGCGGTGGTGCGGGTGCAGTCGCCACGACCGGCTCCGGCGACGGGGCCAGCGTAGGCTCAGGCGCTGGCGAAGCCTCGACAACGAATGGCTCGGCAGTCGGCGTGGTGGCTGCGAGCAGGGCATTTGCCCGAACGGTGGCGCTGGCGACGACCAGTTCGACCGTGCCGTCGGGCGCCCGAGCGGGGTCGGTGTGCGCGCCGCTTGCCGCCTCATGGTGCGGGTCGGCGGTCGGGTCGTCCTCCGTCGCTTCAGCTTCGCCTTCCCCCGCGCCGTCAGCGCCGTGGCTCGCGATCAGCGTGGCCGGCTGCTCGGTGATGACGGTGACACGCGCGTCGCCCAACTCGAAGAGCAGACCCATGCCGGCAAGCGCCGCTGCAAGAATGAGGGTCGTGGTCACGGCAACGACGAGGCCGCTGCCGAGCAGGACATTGGCGAGGGTGGATCGGGAACGCACGGGCCACTACTGTACGACGTTCCCCTCAGGCCATACAACGAGCGCGCACTCACTGTGCCATCACAGTCGGGCACCGCCTGGGCCGGCCGGCCGTTAGCGGGAGCGCCGCCGTGACGGCTCGTCTGGGGCGCGCCGCTGGTACAGCACCACGCCGTCGTCGTAGCCGTCGATGGAGCGGAACCGCGCCTCGACGAGCCGGTCAATCTCCGGGTCTTCTAGTAGCCAGAACTCTGGGAACAGCAGGAAGTCGCTCGTCTCGATGGTCCGGGTCACCTCGTCGTGCCGATTCCAGACGCTGCGGTCCATCCGCTCCAGCGTCAGGCGGGTGCCAGCGTATGGCCGCGCCACCAGCCACGGCACCGTGCCGAGCGTGCCGCCCGGCTTCAGTTCGGCGGCACGCTTCACGCCCGTCACGTACCCTACATTGAACCGCAGGTCGAGCGACCAGGACGCGGCCAACATCGGGGCGGCGGCCACTAGCAGCAGCGCGCCGGCGACCGCGCCCCCAACGGCCGGGTGTTCCCGCCGGAGCAGCCCCCCGAGCGTCACCGCACCGTGCGCCGCCAGCAGAGCCAGCAGCGGCACCACCTGTGACATGAAGCGCGTTTCTTTGTGCGGCAAGGCTGACAGCGCCAGGAACATCGTTGCGCCGGTCAGGGCGACGAGCCGCCAGCCGGCCGCGCCCGAGGAGCTGGGGGAGCCGGTGCCGGGCCGCAGCGCCGCCAGCCCGACCAGCGCAAGAGCAGCGGCCACAAGGCCGAACCAGCCAGGTACCTCCCGCAAGAACCAGTCAAACGGCTCCGCGCCGAACTCGACCGGAGCCAAGCCGCTGGAGAGGTTGTACGAGAACGACGCCAGCAGGCTGTGAAACGGCCGCCCATACGCCAGTTGCTCAATGATCGCCTGTGCCAGCACGGCCAGCAGCAGGCCGCCCGCGAAGCCGTGCACCAGCGCGCCAGCCGGCGTCCGTGAGCTGAGCAGGGCACGGACGCGATCCGCCAGCCCGCCGCCGGTCCGAAGCAGCGCCACCAACCCGACCCACAGACCGACCGGCGGCAGGTAGAAGATCGCCTGGTAGCGGATCATGCAGCCGACGCCGAGGGCCACGCCCCCCGCGAGTGCCAGCCACCGGGCACGGGCCGGGACGGCGCGCAGGGCCACCACCAGCAGCCAGAGGCAGAGCAGCACGAAGAACGTCGAAGGTAGCTCGGCGTAGGTGCTGACGGACATGCGGTTGACGACCGGGTTGACAGCGACCAGCAGCCCGGCCCCCAGTCCGACCAGCGTGCCGGCCAGTTGCCGCCCCAGCCGATACGTCAGCCAGACGGTGCCGACCCCAAACACGACGCTCACGAGCCGCAGCGCCCGCACCATCGCCTCGCCGGTTGGGTCGGGCCACCACTGCGCCACGTACAGTACCGGCACGTACAGCAGCGACAGCAGCAATGGCCGCAAGTCCCACCACTCGATGCCGATGCCGAACGCCAGCTTGTACGCGATGTTCACGTACTCCAGCGGGTCGCCTTGCTCGAAGCCGACGGTCCGGTTCCAGAGGGCCAGCCGCAGCACCAGCGCACCAGTCAGCAGCGCAAGCACCGGGAGGGCGCGCCCCAACAACCACGCGTTGCCCGTTGCCGGGGCTACACGAACGGGCCTGGGGGTGGCGGCGCGCGACGACGTGACCATGCGGTGCGGGCCGGATGGTACCACGGCCCGGACCCGCCCCGACCGGATATGGCGGGCCGCTCACTGCACGGATCGGCCGGCACTTCGCCCCATACCAGGCGGCTGCCCGCACGATGCTTGCCCGCACGCGACCTGAACAGTACGATACGACGCATACAACGTTCGTGGCCCGCTCGTGAGGCTGCGACCTCTGTGACCGGCGAACACATATCCCCGCCACCGGCAAGCCGAGATTCTGGGCGCATTGCGGCGTCAAAGCGAATTGCCAGGAAGAGGTGTCGATGATGACCACCGTGCGGATGCAGCGACGTTCATTTCTCCTCGGGCTGGGCGTGACGGCCAGCGCGGCGCTCCTGAGCGCCTGTACCGGGACCGTGGCAGCCCCCGGCCAGAAGCCGGCCGAGAGTAAGCCCGCCGAGACCAAGCCCGCAGCAGGCGCACCAGCCGGGGCACCCGCAGCACAGCAGGCACCCGCCCAGGGCTCGACCACCAAGAAGGTGATTACGTTCTGGGGCCGGCAGCAGTTCCTGCCGGAGTCGAACGCCTGGCTCACGGAGTCCGTCAAGATGGCGGCGGCGGAGAGCGGCTTCGATGTCAAGATCGACATGTTCAGCAACGACGACCACGTCCAGAAGGAAGTGGTCGCCATGGAGGCGAAGCAAGTCCCCGACGTGACGATGACCACCAGTGCGGCGCTCTGGTACCAGAACGGCTTCTCGCTGGAAGTGCAGGACGTGTACGACGAGATGGGGAAGGCCGGCGGCGGCTGGTTCGATGCCCCCGAGAAGTTCTCGTTGATGAACGGCAAGCGCATCGGCGTGCCGCTCAACGTCGAGCCGTGGCTGCTGCACCTGCGGAAGGACATCTTCGCCGAAGCCGGCGTCACCATCCCCTTCAAGACCTGGGATGAGATGGTGGAGGGCTTCAAGAAAGTCACCAAGGGGCCGATGTACGGCTTTGGTGGGCAGATCGCCAATGCCGACTTCGGAGGCAACCTGCTCTGCGCGATGATGGCGCACGGCGGGCGCTGGTTCGACAAGGAGAGCAAGCAGACGCTGAACACTCCGCAGAACATTGCGGGGTTCAAGGCGTACACCGACCTGTTCACCACCCATAAGGTGATGCCGCCGGGCGTCCTCCAGTGGGACGCGTCGGGCAACAATAAGGCGTGGCTGAGCGGACAGGTCGCGTCGATCTCCAACACCGGCAGCACGGTCCTGTCGATGCGGAAGGACGACAAGACGATGCTGGGTAACTCGATGTTCACAGCGTGGCCCGGCTCGGGAGGCAATCCCCCCGTCACCACAGCAGACGGCTTCATGCTGGTCATCAACAAGGGGCCGAACGTTGAGGAGTCGAAGCGGATTGTCGCCAAGATCCTGTCGAAGGAGCGCTACCCCGGCAACCTGGAAGCGGCCGGCTCCTACTGGTTCTCGGTCCTAAAGGCCCACGCCAACATCGACTTCTTCACCAAGGATGAGTGGAACAAGCAGATTCAGCAAGACATCATCCCGCACGCCATCGCGCCGTTCTCGGACGGCGGTCGCAACCCGGTCTTTGACGACCTCGGCGTCGCAGCGGTGGGCGAGGCGCTCCAGATGGTCGGCGCGAACGGCAAGTCAGCCGAAGAGGCCGTGAAGTACCTGGAGACGAAGGCGAAGGAAGGCGAAGCGAAGTTCAAGAAGCCGTAAGGCCCATGCCCTGACGCCAATCTATCGTGCCGGGCGGCCTGCATGTGCAGCACCGCCCGCCGCCGATCTCTGAGACCAGGGAGTCAGTATGGCCCTGCGAACGGCTGCCGTCCCCGTCCCAACCCCTCGACGCTTCAAATTGCCACGTGATGCCGCGCTCGGCTACCTGTTGCTCGCGCCGGCGGGCATCCTGCTGCTAGTCCTGGTCGCCTATCCGTTCCTGACCGCCGTCGTGATGAGCTTCCAGAAGAAGCTGATCGGGCAGGCGGTGGCCCCGTGGATCGGCTTCGACAACTACACAACGCTGCTGGCAGACCCGACCTTCTGGCTGGTTGTCCGCAACGTGCTGGTCTTCGCAGGTGCTTCTGTCGCCTTCAAGCTGGTCATCGGCACGGCAGTGGCGCTGGCCCTGAACGAGCAGATGCCGGCGCGCGGCCTCGTCCGCTCGATCATGATTCTGCCGTGGGCCTTGCCGACACTCGTCGCCGTGCTGATCTGGATGTGGATGTACAGCGACGTTGGCGGCGTCTTCAACCACGTGCTGATGGGGGTCGGCCTCGTCGAACGGCCGGTGCTGTTCCTGAGCGATCCGGTCCTCGCGATGGTCTCGGTGATCGTGGTGAACGTCTGGCGCGGCTTCCCGTTCTTCACGATCACGCTGCTTGCGGGCTTGCAGACGGTCGGCGGCGACCAGTACGACGCCGCCAAAGTGGACGGCGCGGGCATGTGGTCGCGGTTCCGCCACGTGACACTGCCGGGGTTGGCCCCGGTGATGGCCGTGGTGACGCTGCTGTCTACCATCTTCACCCTGAACGACTTTGCGATCATCTGGCTGCTGACCAAGGGCGGTCCCGGGAACGCCACAGACGTGCTGTCAACGATGACGTACAAGGTGGCGATCCGTGGCCTGGAACTGGGCAAGGGCGTCGCGGTGTCGGTGCTGATGCTGCCCCTGCTGATCGTGCTGATCGTGCTGCTGACGCGCTTCATCAACAAGCGGGAGGAGGGCGCATGAGCGACGCTGTAACCTCGCTTGAGGCGCGGCGGACCGCGTCGCGCAGCCAGACCTCGTCATTGCGCCAGGAGCGCGTCGCCAAGCTGACCCTGCAATGGACGGTCCTGACGCTGGCGCTGATCGTGGTGCTCTTCCCGTTGTACTGGATGCTGCTGACGGCGTTTGACCCGCCGACCCTCAGCTATAGCACCAGGATCAGCCTGGTACCGAAGCAGATTACGCTGGCGGCGTTCGCGCAGTTGATCCGTGAGTATCCGTTCATGCTCTGGATGTGGAACAGCGCCGTCGTGGCGATCCTGAGCACGCTCCTGGCGGTCGTCGTCGGCACGATGGCGGCGTACAGCCTCGCGCGGTTGCGCTACCCAGGGCGCGGCTTCTTCGCCGGCACGTTCTTCCTGGCCTACATCTTCCCGGCGACGCTGCTGGTGGTGCCGGTCTTCGTGATCCTCAGCGTACTCGGCCTGACCGACGATTACGTCGGGCTGGTGATGAGCTACCTGATCTTCACGGTACCGTTCTGCACCTGGATGCTGCGGGCATACCTGACCAGCATCCCGATGGAGTTGGAGGAAGCGGCGCTGGTGGATGGCGCGACCCGCGTGCAGGCGATGATCCGGATCATCCTGCCGCTGGCGGCACCGGGCGTGGCAGCAGCGACGATCTTCGCCTTCACGCTCTCGTGGAACGAGTACCTGTACGCGTTCATCCTGATGAACGACAGCACCAAGATGACCTTGTCGCCCGGTATGACGCGGCTGGTGTTTGGGGACATCTTTCTGTGGGGGATGAACATGTCCGGGGCCACGCTGATGAGCCTGCCGGTAGTCATCCTGTACTTCGTGGCGCAGCGGTTCGTGGTGTCCG
>JBBQBU010000321.1:0-6983 GCA_038318015.1 Chloroflexota bacterium
AGGTCGTGCCGGTCTTCGTCACCAACGCCATCGACGACATCCCGCTGCCGATCTACGGCGACGGCGGGGCGTTGCGCGACTACATCTACGTGACAGACCACTGCGCCGGCATCGATACGGCGCTTCGCAAGGGCACGCCGGGCGAGGTCTACAACGTCGGGGCGGGCAACGAGATCAATACGCTGGTGCTGGCCCGCGCGATCCTGGCCCGCCTCGGCAAGCCTGAGAGCCTGATGTCGTTCGTGCCGGACCGCCCGGGCCACGACCGTCGGTACAGCGTGGACTGCTCCAAGCTGAAGGCGCTGGGTTGGGAGACGGACTACTCGTTCGAGGCGGCGCTGAACGCCACGGTGGACTGGTACGTCAACAATGAAGCGTGGTGGCGGCCGTTGAAGTCCGGCGAGTACCTGGACTATTACAAGAAGAATTATGGGAACCGCGCCGCCCTGATCTAGCGTCTTGTACATCGCCGCCGAACGATTCGGCGGCGATGTTCTGCGTCGGCGGAGCACCAGCCACGAACCAGCTTGCGCGCGGCGGGGGTCGCGTGTGGTGGGTGGAGGCCCGCGACCATGTTCACCACCGACGACCTGACACCGGTCGTCCTGACGTTGCTGCGCGCGCACCTGGAAGACCGGTCGGCGAGGTTGGCCGACCTCTCGACGTATGAGATCCCCGTCGATGAGTACAGCGGAAACACCCTTCACCGAGTGGCGTTTAGCTGGACAAGTGGTGAAGGCGGTGCGGGGACCGCGTGCTGGGTGCTTAAGCGCTGGCAGCCCGGCGGCCACACCCAGCGGCTGTACGGCGTCGGCCATTCTGTGGAGGCGCTGGCCTGGGAGTCGGGCGTGCTAACGCGAAACGCCATGCCGCCGGGGGTCACGGTGCCGCTGCTCGGCGCATGCAAGGACACGGCCGGCTCGGGCGTCTGGCTGGCGATGGACGACGTGTCGGCAGCGCTGGATCGGTACAGCCGCGCGGCACCGTTGCCGGGCGACGTGGCCGTCGCCCGCCTGCGGACAGCCCTCACCAGACTGGCGAGCCTGCACGTCTGGTGGGAGACTCCGGCGCGTCAGGCACTCCTGCGGCGCAGCGCGTGGTTGGTGCCGGGTGAGCGCATGCTCTGGTGCGAGGCCGGCAGCTACGCCGAAGCGCTGGGCCGGCCGAGGCTGGCACAAGCGGCGGCCGGCAGTGCCGTCACCGAGATGTTCCGGGCGAACGTCGCGGCGTTTCTGGCGTGGCTGCCGGCCGACGACCGGCCGTTGTTCGCCAACTTGCTGTGTGACCGCACGGCACTGGTGGCGGCTGTTGCTGCCTTGCCGGGGACGCTCCTGCACGGCGACCTTGACGACCGGAACATCGGCTTGCGGCTGGCAGGAGGCGACACGCCCGCCGATGTTGAGCGAGCAGATGCCGACGAGTTGGTGCTGATCGACTGGGAATGGATGGGCTACGGCCCGCCCGCCCTCGACGTGGCGCGGGCCTGGGCGACGTTCGCGGCCGTCTGCGACCCCGCGCAGCCGCTGCCGGCCGAGGTATACACGGATGAACTGCCGATGCACTACCTGGATCAGTACCGGCGACTGGGCGGGCGCAGCCTGTCCGATCAGGAATGGCGGCGACAGTTCGGGTTGGCGCTGCTCGCCAACGGAATGACGCAGGTGGACTTCTTCGGTGCGATGGCGCATCAGAACGTTACGACCGTCCTGAACACGCTTGCGCCGCAATTCGAGATTATGGCCCGGGCCGCGCGGACGCTCACAACGCCGGTCTGAGGACGCCCGCCGCCCTGAAGCCCGATCAATGGGTGCGGATCGTGCGGCAAGTGCCGCCCGAAAGCCAGCCCGATGTGCTTGACACCGGTAACCTCGGAGGTCATAATCAACTTATAGGTTGATAAACCGGATTGTTGGGTACGGAAGATGTCTGACGACCAGTTGAGCGCCGTGTTCGCGGCGTTGGCTGACCCAACGCGCCGCGCTATCCTCGGCCGGTTGGCGACCGGCGAGGCCACCGTCAACGTCATTGCCGAGCCGTTCGCCATGAGCGTGCAGGCCGTCTCGAAGCATCTCAAAGTGCTGGAGCAGGCCGGCCTGATCAGTCGCGGGCGTGAGGCGCAGTGGCGGCCCTGTCGCCTGGAGATCGCGCCGCTGGAACGCGCCGCCGACTGGATCGAGGCGAATCGGGCGGTCTGGCATGGCCGGATGGATCGCCTCGAACAACACCTGGAGCACCTGACCAAAGTGCAGCTTCCATCTGATCAGCAGCAGGAGGAAATCCCGTGACCGTACGCATCGACACGACGCGGGGCGAGTTGATCGCCGAGCGTGAATTGAACGCACCGCGCGCTGTTGTCTTCAAGGCGTTTCTGGACCCGCAGCAGGTCGCCTGTTTCTGGGGGCCGGTCGGCATGCCGGTCCCGGCTACCGGCGTGAAGTTGGAGGCATGGGCCGGCGGCGCATTCGAGACACTGATGGTGTCTGACGACGACGGCTCCGAACACCTGATGCGCTGCACGTTTGTCGAGATCGTGGAGCCGGAGTTGATCGTCTTCAAGGAGCATGCGATGGGCCTCACCTCACGCATGATGCTTGACGAATTTGCGGGCGGGCGCACGCGGTTGCGTGTTGTGCAGTCTGACGTCCCGGCGGAGATCGTCGGGCCGGACGTGCTGGCAGGCTTCGGCAGCTTCCTCGACGAGCTGGCGGCGTACGTGGAGACGCTCTAGCACCGCGTCGCGTTTGCCCTCGTGCCGTGACCGGTCTGCGGCTCGGCACCGCGGGATTTGCGCCGTCCGCCTCCCGCGCACGAGCAGCGGCCCAGGCTTCCGCATGTCCCGACGCCGCTTATGCGCGGGCGCTCGCCCAGCGCACCAGCGCATCGACCAGGCCGGGGATCGTGTGCACGTCGGCTTCAACATCGACCGTCAGGCCCAGGTCGCGGGCGGTGGCCGACGTGACCGGGCCGATGCTCGCGATGGTCAAGCCCTGGAGCAACTCCAGGCGGCCCCCGATGCCGTCCACGAGGTTGCGTGCTGTAGATGAACTCGTCAGCGTCACGACATCGACGCGCCGCTCCTCGAGTGCCTGCAGCAGCCGATCGCGACTCTCGGGTGACGGGAGCGTGCGGTACGCCGTGACCTCGGTGATGCGCGCGCCCTGCGCCGCCAGACCGTCAGCCAGCAGAGGCGGCGCGATGTCGGCACGGGCCAGCAGCACGTCGGCACCGTGCAGGTCATACGCGCGGAAGCCGTCTAGCACGCTGTCGGTGACGAACTCCTGTGGCATCCAGTCGGCCGTGATGCCGCATGTCGCCAGCGCCGCCGCCGTGCTCGGCCCGATGGTGCAGATCCGGCACGGAGCCAGCGCCCGCGCGTCCTGCCCCGAAGCCAGGAGCCGCTCCCAGAACGCTTCGACGCCGTTGGTGCTGGTGAAGACGATCCAGGCGAAGCGACCGACGTCCGCCAGCGCGGCGTCGAACGGGGCTGGGTCTTCGACCGGCCTGATCTCGATGGTCGGGTACTCCAGCGGCACGCCGCCCAAATCGATCAGCCGCGCCGACAGGGCACTGGCCTGCTGCCTCGCGCGGGTCACCAGCACGCGCAGCCCCGCCAGTGGCAACCGTGAGCGCCAATCCAGCGCGTCACGCAGTGTGACGACCGCCCCGACCACCAGCACGGCCGGTGGACGCATGTTCGCCTCGCGGACCCGCTTCACGATGTCGCCGAGGGTGCCTGTCAGCACTTCCTGCTCGGGCGTCGTGGCCCAGCGCACCAGCGCGACCGGCTCAGTCTCCGGCCGCCCGTGCTGCACCAGGTTGCCAACGATGGATTCCAGATGCTCCACGCCCATCAGGAAGATCAGCGTGTCAGGGCCGTTCGCCAGCCCCGCCCAGCGGATCGAGCTGCCGTCCTTCGTCGGGTCTTCGTGGCCGGTGACCACGGCGAACGACGACGCCACCTGCCGATGTGTAACGGGAATGCCGGCGAAGCTTGGCCCGGCGATGGACGAGGTGATGCCGGGCACCACCTCGAACGGCACCCCCGCCTTGTGCAGCGCGATGGCCTCTTCGCCGCCGCGTCCGAACACGTACGGATCGCCGCCCTTCAGCCGCACCACGCACGAGCCCGCTAACCCTCGGTCTACGAGGAGCGCATTGATCTCGTCCTGGGACATCGTGTGTTGGCGCGGTCCCTTCCCGACAAAGACGCGCTCAGCGCTGTCTGGGACGTAGGCCAGGAGCTCTGACGATGCCAGCCGGTCGTAGACGACGACCTCAGCCTGCTTGAGACACTCGACGCCGCGCACCGTGATCAGGCGTGGGTCGCCGGGGCCGGCCCCAACGAGGTAGACCTTGCCAACCTGGGAACGCTCCACCATCTCAGCCACCCCGCACTGCCGGCCCGATCAGTGCCTTTGCGGCCGGCATCAGCGCTTCTGCCAGCGCCCACCCGACCTGCTCCGGTGCGTCCACGCTACCGCTGGCATGCTCTCGGGCTAGTCGCTTGCCATCCAGCGACGCCACGACGCCCATGAGTTCCAGCGCGCCGCCGTCGAACACGCGGGCAACGGCACCGGCTGGCAACTGGCAGCCGCCGCCGAGCGCCGCCAGAAATGCCCGTTCAGCCAGTGCTTCGGCGCGGATGATCGGCACGTCGATACCGGCCAGGATCTCACGCGCCACCAGGTCGTCGGCCCGGCATTGGACGACCAGGGTGCCCTGGCCGGCCGCCGGCGTGCACTCATCAACTTCCAGCGCCTGATCAAGCTCCGCGAGCCGGCCCAGTCGCTCCAGCCCGGCTATCGCCACCGTCAACGCGTCAATCTCGCCATCACGCAGTTTGCGGAGGCGCGTGTCGAGGTTGCCGCGAATCGGGGTCATCGTCAGGTCGCTGCGGAGGGCCAGCAGCTGGGCGGCTCGGCGCGGCGATCCCGTCCCAATCTTCGCGCCCGGCGGCAGGCTGGCGAGGTTACGCCCCGTACGACACACCAGACCGTCGCGCGCGTCGGCGCGCATCGGGAACGCGCCGAGGTACAGCCCGTCCGTCTCAGCCGTCGGCACATCCTTCAGGCTGTGCACCGCCAAGTCGACCCGGCCGTCTAGCACCTGTTCCTCAACGCCCTTCACGAACACGCCCTGCCCCAGCGTCGTGAGCGGTGTGTGCTTATCGCGGTCGCCGGGCGTGCTGGCCGTCACCACCACGAAGCGGCAGCCCGGCCAGCGGGCGGTCAGGAGGTCGACGACCATGCCGGTCTGGATCAGGGCCAGCGGGCTGCCGCGCGTCACCACGCGGACGACCTGCGTGCTTTCGGTCGGAAGGGTCACGCCACAGATTGTACGGAGTCCGGCCTAGCGCCCGGCCATGAGCATTTCGAAAAGTCGCCGCCGCGCACCCTGGCGGTCGCCGGCCGCGATAGCGTTGGCTACGCGGTCGTCGTCAATGGCCCGCTGCCAGGCATCTGGGTCCACCGTGCGCCCGGCCGCCCGCACGTCGCGGCGCAGTTCCGTCGCCAATTCCAGCAATGTGCAGCGCGCGTCGGTCAGCCAGGCGTCAAGCTGCTCGCGCAGGTGGCGCGCGAACGCTGGACTGCGCCCGCCTGTGGAGACGGCCAGCATGATGCCCTTGCGCCGCACCAGCGCCGGCACCGAGAAGTCCGATGTCGCCGAGTCGTCGGCCACTGTGACCAGCACACCACGCTCGGCGGCGGCCTCAGCAACCGTCCGATTTACCAGCGGACTGTCGGTGGCTGCCATCGCCATGAATGCGCCGTCCAGGTCCGAGGGCTGGAACGGGCGCTGCTCCAATGTGACGCCGCCGGTCGCCACTAGCCCCTCGATCTCTGGCGTGACATCGGGTGCGATGACGACGACCTCCGCCCCGGTCCGCGTCAGTCCGACGATGCGGCGGGTCGCCACGGCCCCGCCGCCGACGACCAAACAACGGCGGCCTGTCAGTCGCAATACGACCGGGAACCCGACACTCACGTCGGTGCGACGTCCGGGGGGTGTGCGCCAGTCTCATGGGCGGCAGCCATGGCAACTAGCACTTGATCCATGAAGTGGTTTACTCGGCCCAGCATATCGCCGGACTGCCGCGACGGCTGCGAATGGGTACCCATCCACTCGTGGACCATCTCCAGCACCGGGTTGCGGAACAGCAAGAACGCCTCGGTGGCCTCCGCCAGCGATAGGCCGGAATCAGTCGCCATCGCCCCGTACTCTGCAGCCAGGTCGCGGCCACGGATCAGCGCCCGGTCGCGCTCGGCGGCGCTGGTATCAACGAGGTACGTCGTCAGGAGGTTGAGCATGGATGTGCCGAGCAGCCGGAACTGCCGGCGGGCCGCCGCGTCAAACCGCTGGAACCAGAGGCTTGAGAGTGCTTGCCGGGCCACCTGCTCGTACCGCTGGTGACTCGCCAGGAGCGCCGACGACAGCGGCTCTGCTACCGCCGCCGACACGCCGCTGTCGAGGAGGGCGCGCAAGTCAGCCTCGCGGTAGCGGCGGTGGCCGCCGGGCGTCAGGAACACCGGCACCCGTCCGCCGTCGGTCCAGGCACGCAGCGTGGACTGGTTGACGCCGAGGATCTCGCACGCGCGCCGCATGCTGATCCAGGGGCCGTCCTCCGACGCAGCTGCGATGACGGGTAGCCCGTCTGTTGACACGCGCTGGCTCCCACGGAAAGTGGCACGGTTCGCGACCGTCCGCGAAGTCTCGCGGAAATCTCGCGATTGATTCGAAGGGTATCGACCGTCTCCGGCACCTGTCAAGGCGAACGGTATACTCGTCCGTTGCGGAGGACGTATGCGGGTGCTTTTGGCTGGCGGTGGTTCGGGCGGGTCGGCAACGCCGGTGCTGGCGGTGGCGTCCGAACTGCGCGCCCGCGTGCCCGACATCGAATTGCTCTACATCGCCACGGAGGGTGGCATCGAAGGCACATTGGCCGCCGAAGAGGGCATCCCGTTCGTCGGCGTGGCGACCGGCAA
>JBBQBU010000322.1:0-6922 GCA_038318015.1 Chloroflexota bacterium
GCAGGCTGGCTGCACGCAGCGCACTACGCGAGGCCACCGGTCAGTGCTGCGAAACCAAGAAGGAATCCTCGTCGCGAGCGCAGGCGCTGCTTCGACATCTGTCCTGTCCCCCTAGTCGGTTCGGGTCCGCTGGTGCCCCGCCAAGCTGGCGCGTTCAGTGGCCGTCATTGATCATCATGCGCGGTGAGAATTCGGGCCGGAGGCGCAATCAGCCGTGTGCAATTCGCACAAAGGTTTGAGGCCATTGGTTGTCTGGGTGCCTGAGTCGCGTGGTGCGCATTCACGATTCGCACTAGAGCCGCGCAGTGATCTGACACCGAGCATTGTGCGAACCTCCACCATTCCCCACCGTTCGGTGTGACGGATGGGCGGCCGGTGGGGCATGCTCTCGGCAGTGAATCAGTCGAACTAGGGAGGGATGGCATGCGGGTCACGGCAGGGATGGTGGCGCGCGTCAGGGCGCTGGCCGAGCCGCGCTGGTCGCCGGATGGTCGGTGGCTGGCGTACCTGGAGAGCTTCGACGGGCGCGGTGACGTGATGCTGGTGCCGGCATCAGGCGGCCCGGCGCGACGCCTGACGGCCGACCCCGGCGCGCAGCCCACGGCGTCGTACGGCGGCGGTATCCTCGGTTGGCTCGACGCTGAAACCGTCGTGTTTGTCGCGCCGACCGGCCAATTCCACGCGCTGCCCGTCAGCGGCGGCCCGACGCGCCAATTGACGAATCTGACCGGGCGGGTCTCCGCACCGGCCGCTGCCGCTGATGGGCGGTCCCTGGTGTGCATGGTGACGACGAAGACGGAGCAGCACATCGCCGTCATCGATACCACCGGCGAGCAGTGGCCGCGCCGCGTCTCGCGAGATGGCGACTTCGTGTTCGACCCGACCGTGTCGGCAGGTGCGGCGCTCGCCTGGCAGGAGTGGAGCGTGCCCGATATGGCCTGGGACGCCAGCCGAGTCTGGCTGCTGATGCCGAACGGCAACCGTCAGGTGGTGGACGGCGGGCGTAACGACGATGCCGGCGAACCGGTCGCCGCGATCCAGCCGCGCTTCTCACCAGATGGCACGCTGTTGGCGTACCTGTCGGACCGTAGCGGCTGGTGGAATCTGTGGCTGTACGACCTTGCGACCGGCGCGCGCCGGCAACTCGTGCAGGACGAGGCCGAGCAGGGCGTCCCGACCTGGGGACCGGGCGGCATGCGCTTCGATTGGTCGCCCGCTGGGTCGCAGATTGCGGTGATCCGCAGCGATGCCGGCTACGCGGGCCTGCACTTGATCGACGTGGCGGCGGGTACGGGCCGGCCTGTCGGACCGCAGGACGGCTCCATGCAGGCGGTGTCCTGGTCGCCACAGGGCGACCGGCTGGCGGTCATCTGGGGCCGCGCGGACGCCCCGACCTGCCTCGCCACCATCGACGTCACGAGCGGTCCCCTGGTCGTAGTGGCCGAGGGCGCACCGGCCGGCTTCGAGGCGGCAGCCACACCGCTGCCAGAGGCGATCTCCTGGACGTCCTCAGACGGCGCGACCGTGCACGGCCTCCTGTACCGCCCGGCTGGAGTGGAGCAGCCGCCGCTGCTGGTGCGCGTGCATGGCGGCCCGACCGGCACCGCCGAAGCGGGCTTCGATGCTCGCACGTCGTACTGGCTTGATCGCGGCTGGGCGATCCTCCAGGTGAACTATCGCGGGAGCAGCGGCTATGGCCGGGCGTATCGCCAGGCGCTGCACGACAACTGGGGCGTCCACGATGTTGAGGACACGGTGTCAGGTGCGCGACATCTGGCCGACACCGGCGTCGTGGACGGCGCGCAGATGGTGGTGATGGGCGGCAGCGCCGGCGGCTACACCGTGCTGCTGGCGCTGGCGTTGCACCCGGAGGTCTTCGCGGCCGGCGTTGACCTGTACGGTGTGGCCGATCTGTTCGCGCTCTCCGAGGACACGCACCGCTTCGAGGCGCACTATCTGGACACCATCGTCGGGCCTCTTCCAGCGACGTATGCGCGGTACCAGGAGCGTTCGCCGGTGTCCCTGGCGAGCAGGATCGCCCGGCCGCTGCTGATCTTGCAGGGCGACAAGGACGAGGTCGTGCCGCTGGCACAGAGTGAGGCGATCCACAAGAAGTTGACGGCGCGGGGCGTGGACGTGGAGTTGAAGGTGTACGAGGGCGAGGGTCACGGCTGGCGCAAACTCGCCACCGTCATGGACGAGCTGGAGCGGGTGGATAGGTTCCTGCGCCGCCACGTGTTGCACGTCGCCATCGGGTAGCACGATTGGCCCGAACAACGAACGAGCGCCCCTGTGTCACCGGGGCGCTCGTTCGTTGTTCGGGCCGTCTAGCTGAACGGCCCTGCGTACTTCAGTTCTTGGAGATCAGCTCAGCTTCAGCCTGCGCCAGGATCGCGTCGGCCTGCTCCAGCACGTAGAACCGGGACATCGTCACGACCTTGCGGACAAGGCCGGCGACGCGGCGCTCGCCGAGCCGGGCCGAGCGCCCAGCGACCAGATGGCCGATGCGGATGGCTGCATCGACGTTGCCGGCCTGGAGGTGCGACCGCATCTCGACGATGCGCGGCAGGATGTCGTCGTGCTGCGCGTCGCCGTCCAGAACCAGCGAGTGGGTGACCGGCGCGACGGTTGCGACGGCGTCCTGCCGAATACCTTCCCTGACGAGGACCTCTGCGTTGCGATTGTTCGTGTTCATACCACTCTCCCGATATGTAACGCGGCCCGCTACATCGCGGGAGCCCGTTGACGACTCTTCACGGAACGTCGAAGTGCGCCCGAAAGGGACGGTCAGCACTGCCGCGCCCGTTCCGGAGGCGTGGCTCATGTACTGTACCCGATAGCGTCGATCCGAAATGTCAAAGGTGTGACATCTCAAGCGGCATTGTCCACCGAATTCCGGGAACATCTGGCGCGTAGCCGTGTTCTTCGCCACGTCAGGAGCGCAGGCGGGGGTCCAGGGCGTCGCGGAGGCCGTCTGCGATCAGGAACACGCTGAGGGTCGTGAGCATGATCGCCGCGCCAGGAAAGGCCACCAGCCACGGTGCGCGCGTCACGTTCTCCAGCGACGCGCCGAGCATGTTCCCCCAGGATGCTGTTGGCGGCTGCACGCCCAGCCCAAGGTAGCTCAGGCCGGACTCGGCGAGGATGCCGCCGGCCACGTCGAAGCCGGCGATGACGGTGACGATGGAGAAGACGTTCGGGAACAGGTGCCGGCTGATGATCCGGCCGTTCGACGCGCCGAGTGCCTCGGCTGCCCGCACGTACTCGCGTTCACGAACGGTCAGCGCCATGCCGCGCACCAGCCGCGCCGTGCCCATCCACCCGAGCAACCCGATGATGATGGCCAACAGGAATGTCCAGGAGAGGAACGGCACCTGCACCGAGCGGAACGTCGCGCTCAACAGAATGAGTAAGAACATGCCGGGGATGTTGGCGAGCGTCTGTATCACGGCGTTCGACACGTCGTCGAAGCGACCTCCGAAGTACCCCGACGCCAACCCGACCGGCACCCCGACTGCCAGCGACACGATCGCGATGATGAGCCCGATGGAGAACGACACGCGCCCTGCCACGAGCGTCCGGGCCAGGACATCGCGGCCCAGGTCGTCGGTACCGAACGGATTGGTGACGGAAGGCGGCTGATAGCGCCGCGCCAGCGTCTGGCGGTATGGGTCCAGGCCGAGCGTCGCCTGGATCAGCGGCGGCCCGAGTAGTGTCAAGAGGACGATTAACCCCAGGAGCACCAGCGCCGCCATCGACACCCGATCCTGGCGGAAGCGCGTCCAGGTAGCTGCCACATACCCCTGCGCCACGGCATCGCCGCCCGCCCGCCCCGCCCCGACTGGCCCCCGCGCTCCGGCCTCGCTGACGAGGTTCGCTCGCGCTCGCTGCTCCCCCTCTCCTGCTTGTGGGACAGGGGTTTGGGGGGTGAGGGGTTCGTCCCGCGCGGCGTTCAGGGGCGTTTTACTCATAGCGCACTCGCGGATCGACCCAGCCATACGCCACGTCCGACAGCAAGTTCGCCAGAATGCCCAGGAACGAGAAGATGGTGGACAGCCCCATCAGCACCGGGAAGTCGCGCTGGAACGCGGCGTCCACCGCCATGCGCCCGAGGCCGGGCCACGAGAACGTGACCTCGAAGAGCACGCCGCTGGAGAGCAGCCCGACCAGCGTCGGACCAAGCATCGTCATCAGCGGAATCAGCGCATTGCGGAGCGCGTGGCCGTATAGGACCGTCTGCCCGTCCAGCCCCTTGGCGCGGGCTGTCCGTACGAAGTCCTGGTTCAGAATGTCCAGCATCTCCGAGCGCACGAAGCGGCTGTACCCGATCCAGCCACCCAGCGCCCCGACCATCGATGGCAGCGCCAGGTGCCACAGCCGATCCATCAGCGAGCCGTTGCCCTCGGTGTACATCCCGCCGAGCGGGAAGATGCGGAGGTATGTCGCGCTGAGGACCAGCAGCATCAGGCCGAGCCACCAGTGCGGCACGGCGTTGCCCACGACGGTGAAGACACGGACCAGTTGGTCCGGCCAGCGACCGTGATTCAGCGCCGCGAATACACCGAGCGGGATGCCGAGCAACCCCAGCAGGAACGCCCCGAGCGACAGTTGAAAGCTGGCCGGGATGCGCTCCAGTATCTTCTCCAGCACGGGGCGGCGGTCGATGAACGAGTAGCCGAAGTCGAGGCGGGCCACGTTGCCGAGCCACTTCGCGTACTGAACCGGCAGCGGATCGTTCAGCCCGTACGACTCCAGCATGATCGCGCGGAACTCCGGCCCGATGCGCGGGTCTTCAGCGAATTGCGCCGGGCCGCCGGGTGCCAGCCGCATGATGACGAAGTTGAGCACCGTGATGAGCAGCAGCAAGAACACCGCCTGGATCAGGCGGCGGCCAACATAGCGGGTCAGTCCGGCGTTCACGCGCGCAGCACCACGGGCCGATCTTGAAGCCGCATCCGACCTACTTAATGTACCACTGCTCGCGGTTGTACCCGATGCCGAGCGGCGTCGGCTCGATGCCGCCGATGCGGTTGTTGATGCCGATGTACGACAGGTTGAACGTCAAGAAGACGTATGGCGCATCGGTGGACAATATCTTCTGGATTTCCTGGTAGTGCGCCTTCCGCTTCTCGCGGTCGAACTCGCGGACGCCCAATACGAACAGTTCTTCCACGCGCTTGCTGACGTAGGCACCGGCGTTCAGCGACGGGATGGAGTCTTCGCGCCAGATTTGATTCATCCAGTGCGGCTCGATGGTGCTGCTCCAGTTGCCGAAGTTCACGTCCCAGTCGAACGGCTCGCCGCGCAGTTGGGCGAGGTAGGTGCCCCACTCCATGCCGCTGATTTCGACCTCTGCACCAATGTCGCTCCAGGCCTGTTGGGCGACCGTCACCACGCGCTCGGCGGTCTTGCTGGTGTTCGGCCCGAAGATCACGCGGAGCTTCAGCGGCTTGCCGTCCTTCTGCCGGACGCCGCCGGGACCGGGCTTCCAGCCGGCTGCGTCGAGCATCGACTTTGCCTGCTCGACGTTGTAGTCGTAGCGCGGCACGTCGGGGTTGTAGACCCAACTTGTCGGTGTGAATGCGGAATAGGTGGGCCGGGCCAGGTTGTTGATGACGTGTGCGGCGATGGCCTCACGGTCGATGGCGGTCGCCAGCGCGCGGCGCACCTCAACGTCCTTGACAATCTCGCGGCGCAGATTGAAGCCGAGGTACGACCAGGACGCGGCGGCGGGCCACCATTCGTAGACGGTGACATTGGGCAGCTTTTTCGCCTCATCGTAACTGTCCGGCGAGAAGCCGGCGACATCAACTTCTCCGGTCTTCAGCATCTGGTACGCGATCTCGGTGCTCGGCACCACGCGATAGGTGACGGTTTCGATGCGCGGCTTGCCGTCGTAGTACTTGTCATTGGCGATAAAGACGGCGCGGGTGTCCTTCGTCCACTCCTTCAGCAAGTACGGCCCGCTCCCCACCGTCGGGGCAAGAATCTGCGGGTTCTTCTGGGGGTCGCTCCAGTCGAGGTTCTCCCAGATGTGTTTCGGGAGCGGCGTCACCGCGTCGGCCGTCTCGATGCCGACGACAATCGGGTCTTTCAGCGTCACGACCAGCGTCTTCGGGTCGGGTGCCTCGTACTTCGCGATCTCCAGAAGGTTGGAGATGTACGGGTACTTGTTCTCGGGCTTGACCGCCTGATCGAACGCCCATTTATAGTCGGCAGATGTGAGCGGCGTGCCGTCGCTCCAGACCAGGCCGTCCCGCAAGGTGAAGGTGTAGGTCAGTTTGTCCTCGGAGACGACCCACTTGGCCGCCATGTCCGCCACCGTTTCGAGCGTCTTCGGATCGTAGGTGACGAGGCTGCCGGCGTAGACCAGCCCAATGTAGGTTCCCGAGGTGGCGTCGGTTCGCAAGTACGGGTGCAGCGTCACTGCGTCAGAGGTGGTGGCCGACACGAGCGAGCCACTGCTCTGCCCGGCGGTCTGGCTAGTGACTTTCGCGACGGCTGCACCGGCTGCAGCGGCGGTTGGGACAGGCCCCTGGGTCGGCAGCGGCGCGAGCGTAGGCGTCGCAGCCTGTCCCCCGCCGATAGGTTTCGGCTCGGTGGGGGCGGTGGCGCTGGCAAGGCCGCCAGTCTGGCCGCCAGGTTGGGCCGGCGCACAGGCGGCGGCGAGGGGCAACAGCAAACAGGTGAGCAGCATGAGCGTGAACACGCGCGCGCCCGAGGTCACGGTTCCTCCGGTGTCGCTGGCAGATTGCTGTCAGCGTACCGTGCCACGCTGCCCACGTCAATTTTCCGTGGGTTCTTGGTTCCAGGTGCTAGGTTCTGGGAGCGTGCCGGAATCTCCTGTGTGCCTCGGGAACCCGTCCCCCAGAACCCAGAACCCAGAACCCGCGACCTAGCGCACGGCTTCGGCGGGGCCGTG
>JBBQBU010000323.1:0-6902 GCA_038318015.1 Chloroflexota bacterium
TTTTGGATGTCGGCCGAAAACATGACGTCGAGAAAACTCCAGCGCAACACAGATGGGCCTCCCGGTGCTCTAGGGCGAAACGGCTCTCACATGCTCGCGAAATGGACAAAGCCGAGCTGAAGATCTATAGGTGAGGTGCAATGCCGAGGCGATACGTCTCAGGAGCCGTGGGCGTCGAGCCTTCGTGCGCTCATTCGTGCGCTCCAAGGAGATCGTCTTCGCCTGAGCCGCGGCCAGTTCCTTGGATCCGTGGTCCAGCCAGTTCCCCCACGTCTGCGCGGCTGCCGACCGATCACGCAGGCGTCGAGCCTGGAGAACGGCGTGACGGATCGGTCCGGTGCCAGGTCGTGGAAGGTCAAGCGCTGCGTGGGTGACGACCACCTCGTCGAATCCCGCTGTGTACACCATCTCTTCGAGGCAAGCGAGGTTCGGCAGAAACCACGTGCTCAGTCCGGTCCCGGCGCGACCGACGAATCGCGCGCGCGGAATCGAAGAAGTCTCGCCTGGGTCGATTGGGTTGGCGATGATGCAGAGGTCGTCGGCTACGGATGCGATCCGCTGAAGCGCCCCTATCGGATCTTGAACGTGATTGAGTACCGAGCCGACGAACACGAGATCAAACGGTGCGCCCGGAACGGTCTCGGGGCTGATATCGGCGAGGCGCACCGACACGGGCTTCACACGAGACTCAAGAAGCTTGTGGGCGACCGCGAAGTCCAGGCGATCCCCAAACGTGTCATCAACAGCGGGAACGCCCTCAGCCCAGGCACGGCGTCGGATAGCATCCCGGACCAGATCGCCGCCGACGTAGTCTTTGTCAAGCAAGCTTCGCAGGTCAGTCGCCGTGACTTCGGCGCCTCGGCGCTCCAGTTCGAAACTGATGTAGCCGCTCGCCCGTCCAATGTCCAGGACCCGCTTCCCATGCAAGTCGGCAGGGAATCCATAGTGAGCTACCACGGGGCGCAGATCGTACGTGCCCTTCGTGCGATGCCGCCGCCGAGATCGATGGTGTGGTACCAGGGCAGGCTATCGACGAGCGCGATGAGTTCCCCACGGCTCAACGCTTGAAGATCCGATGGCGTCATTGGGCGTCCTCTTGCGTGCTGGTTGGCCATGCGAGGCACCAGACTGCACTCGTTTCGCCTGCGAATCATACAGTAGGTCTGGCCGAAGGGCATCGCGGAGAGGCCGGCGGTCAGGCTCGCAGCCTTCACGCTCGCGATGTCGTCAGGTGGGGCGGACAATGCGGGCCGGCCCTGCCCTCGCCAGTAGCACTGGCGCAGATGCGGCCAACGCCGCCACGTACAGCCCCAGGCCCGTCAGCGCCGGCGCGAGGTGCCAGACATCCGTGTACCCCACAGCCAGATGCGTCCCGAGCGCCGCCACGAAGCCCGGTGCTCCCGACGCCAGCAGCATCCACCAGAGCCAGCGCGCACCCGGCCGGTAGCCCCACAGCACTGGCAGCAGCACGCCTAGCCCGTTCGACACGAGCGCGCCGCCCAGGCCCGCCCGGTCGTGCGCCACCAACGGGACGAGGCGCGGGCTGGCGGCATCCAGTGCGTCACGCGTCGTCGCCATGAACGCGAGATCTTCCGGGACGAATACGACCGACACGCCAATGGCCGCCAGCGCGACCCCGCCCGACAACAGCCCGCCAGCGACTGCCAGGAACAGAAACTGCCCCAACGGCGCGCCGCGAAGCCAGCCGTCCGCCGAGCCGGACCGACGGTCCACGGGGAAGCTCCTGCCGGCGCTGTCGGCATCGGCGGATGGCGCTGGACGGGCGCGCGGCGCGAACAGGCCCAGCAGGAAAAACGGCAGCAGCAGGACCGTCACCAGCGCGTGCAGCGGATCGAAGTAGCCGAAGCCGAGGAACAGGAAGAAGCCGGCTGACGCCGACGCCATGACAGCCGTGCGCGCCCACGGCTCGCCGCGCCGCAGCGGGTAGACCGCCAACACCAGGTACAGCACGCCAATGGCGACCATCGTGCCGGCCAGCGTGACGCGATCATGGGCCAGGAACGCCAGCAGCCGGCCGTTCACAGCCAGCAGTTCGTCGCGGCTCAGGCCGACGAACGCCTCGTCGTATGGAAGCACGACACGCGTGGCCGCCACCAGCCAGGCGAGGCAGCCGCCCACCACCATGCCGCTGCCCAGCAAGGCGATCCAGACCCAGTCGCGCGGCCATCGTGCCGACATCCGCTGTGAGCGTCTTGTCATTGTCGTCATTCTCACGCGAATTCTGTACGAATCTTAACATTTTGCTGCCCGCCCATCTCTTGGCGGGATGGGAGACGTTATGGTTGTCAGCCGCTGGGGCACAAACGGGTAACGCGGCCCTGCCATCTTGCCACGTGAGGGACTGATTCAGATGCGTAGCTGGTTTTCGAGTCGTGTCGCTGGGGCTGTGCTGGCCCTGCTGATGGTCGTTGTCACCACATCGACCGCGTTCGCTGACCCCCGTGACTTCACCCTGGTCAACAGCACCGGCACCATCCTCAGCGAAGTGTACGTCAGCCCGTCGAACGTCACCGATTGGGGCGAGGACGTGCTGGGCCGCGACGTGTTGATGCCCGACGAGACCGTCGAAATCGTGTTCCAGAAGTTCACCCCCGGCAATTGCCTGTACGACGTGAAGGTCATCACCGACGAGGGCAATGAAGGCCTGCTGACGCAGGTCAACCTCTGCGAGACGCACACCGTCACGTTCAACTAACCCCGACCAGAGCATATGAGGAGGCCGGCGGGGGCGCGCCGGCCTACCCTGACGACGAAGGGGCGGCACCGTGCAGGTGCCGCCCCTTCTCGTTGTCCGGAACGCAAGGACCCGGTGCCAGTCTCGACCCACACGGCCATGATCGCTACGCGTCGAGGGGCCGCGCGAAGCTCAGTTCGTGGCCATCGGGGTCGGTCAGGTGAAAGAAGCGCTCGCCCCACTCCGCGTCGCGCGGCGGGAACTGCGGCTTCAGGCCGTGGCTGACGGCCCGCGCGTAGATGGCGTCTACGTCGGCCACATGGAAGATGGTGCGCCCCCACCACGACCAGGCCACGTCGCCCGGCACAGCGATCAGGTTCAAGTAACTGGTGCCGGCGTGGAAGCTGGTAAACGCCTCCGTCTCGCCGCCGTAGCGCATCGCGAACCCCAGCGCGCGGTAGAACCGCACCGCCGGCCCCATGTCGTGCGTCGCCAGTGTGATGGCGCTGACCGCCTGGATCATCGCGCCGTCGGCTACCTGACCCGCCCGGTCCTCGGCTCGCTGCACTCCAACCATGACGCCGCACCTCAAAGAATTCGCGCTTCACACGATTGATTCGCCGGCGTTATGGCCCCGGCTGCCCACTCGATCATCTCATGATTCAGGCCGCCGTCAGGCGCAACGTACAGGGGCTGTTCGTCAGTCGAAGAACGCCGCGTCGTCGTCGCGCAGGTACTGCTGCGCGGCCTGGGCGTCGATTTCGACGCCTAGACCCGGCCGATCCCAGACGGTGATGTGTCCGTCTTGCACGATCGGGTCCGGCAGCCCTCTAACGACGTCGTACCACCACGACGGGTTCCCAATCGGGCACTCGAAGGCGATGAAGTTGTGGGGCAGGGCAGCCGACACCTGCACCAGCGCCGCCAGCCCGATCAGGCCATCAAAGACGCCGTGCGGGGCCATCATGATGCCGTGGAGGTCGGCGTACTCCGCGATCCACTTCAGTTCCGCGATGCCGCCCACATCGGCCGGGTCCGGCCCGACGATGTTGACGGCCCGCTTCTCGATCAAGTCCTTGAAGTTCTGGCGCAAGTAAATCTGCTCGCCGGTGTGGATGGCCGTGGTCGTGTTCCAGGTGACATCGCGGTACAGGTCAGCCAGCACGTACGGCGTGTAGTCGCCGGTAATCATGTCCTCGAGCCAGAGCAGGTTGTACGGCTCCAGCGCGCGGGCCAGTTTCAGGGCGTCGTTCGGATTGAAGCCGGGGCCGCAGTCGAGCGCTAGGCCAACCTCGTCGCCGGTGACGGCTTTCATCGCCTCGACACAGGCCACCATATGCTTCAGCCCCTTCTCAGTCAGCAACCCGCGATCCAGCGCCCCCTGGAGGCCGACCGGACTCGGATCGCCATAGTAAAAGTCGGGGACGATGCGCTTCATCTGGCTATGGAAGGCGATGGGCTGCTTGATGATGGTGAAGCCCTGCTGCGCCGCCATCATCTTGCGGGTACTCTCGGCGTACTCTTCGGGCGTGTACTCGGTCATTGGCCAGCGCAGGCCGCCGTTGTAGATGCGGACGCGGTCGCGCACCTTGCCACCGAGCAGCTTGTAGACGGGCACGCCGGCCGCCTTGCCGGCCACATCCCAGAGCGCCATCTCAATCGCACTGATGGCGCTACCCCACGGCTTGAAGCTGCCGCGCTGCCGAATCTTCAGCATCACCCGCTCGACATCGGTCGGGTCTTCGCCCACCAGCGCCTCGCGGAAGAACAGGACGTGCGGCACCATGTACGGCTTGGTCGATTCGATCTGGCCGAAGCCGTCCACGCCCTCGTCGGTGACGATCCGGACGAGCGGGTGGCCGCCGAGCAACGCGCACTTCAGGTCGGTGATCTTCATGAACAGTCCCCCCCTCTTGTGTTAGCAGATGATACTGACGACAGTGCAGGTGTGGGCGGGCCACGCCCCGCTTTCTGTGGGCGCAGCCGCAACATCCCCGCCGCTGCGTGGGACCCCCGAGTCACGAACGGGAGAGCCTCTTTGGCTTCGCGAACGACGGAGCCCGTCCGCTGACGCGGGATCCCCCGAGTCGTCGCCTCTCCGCGTCGCAAGCGGGAGGGGCGAGCCTGTCGCAGCATGACAACGGGTCGGCACCTGACGCTACGGTTGGAAGTTGCCGGCAGTCTGCGCTCAGGCTACCCTTCTGCAAACATCCGGGCCGCTCCGTTCAGGGTGCGGCGCAACAGGAGCATCTTCGTGGCCGGTACTCCGCTCGCCATCCTCGTCAACAGCGACGATCCGTTCAACGCCAAGACTGCGGTCGGCGTCCTGCGCTACAGCCCCGACCCAATCATCGGCATGGTCGACCCGGAGCGGGCCGGCAAGAGCGCGTTCGACGTATACGGCGTCCGGCGCGATGTGCCGATCTACGCCAGCGTCGCGGACCTGCCGGCCAAGACCGGACGCCTGCTCGTCGGCATCGCGTCTCGCGGCGGCGACCTGCCGGACGACATGCGCGCCGAGATCGTCACGGCCATCAATCGCGGCATCGACGTGTACAACGGCCTGCACACGTTCATCACGCACGACGAAGAACTGATGGCGCTGGCGAAGGCGAAGAACGTCAAGCTCGTTGACCTACGCGAGGTGCCGGAGCACCCGCCGGTCGGCCTCGGGCTGGAGCACCGTGCCGGCAGCACCGTCGTCCTGACGGTCGGCAGCGACTGCAACGTCGGGAAGATGTCCACCACACTGGAACTTGACCTATTGGCCCGGCAGCGCGGCCTGTCATCGACATTCGTGGCGACCGGCCAGACCGGCATCATGATCGCCAACAACGGCGTCGCCATCGACCGCGTGATCTCGGACTTCGTGAACGGCGCGATTGAAGAGATCGTGGTGCCGACCGCCGAGCAATACGACTACGTGTTCGTCGAGGGGCAAGGCTCCCTGTTCCACCCTGGCTACTCGTGCGTGACGATGGGCCTGCTGCACGGTACTGCCCCAGAGAAGATGATCCTTTGCCACCAACCGTCGCGGACCGAGATTCGCCGCTACATGCACCCGATCCCGCCGCTGACGACGGTGCTGCGGGGCTACGAGGAAGCGGCATCCTGGCTGCGCCCGAGCAAGGTCGTGGGCGTGGCGCTCAACACCTACGACTTGACCGACGAGGCCGCGAAGGAGGCCGTCAAGAAGGTGGAGGACGAGCTAGGGCTGCCGGCGACCGACCCGATCCGCTACGGCGTCGCGAACTTGCTGGACGCCATCGTCAAGTGAGCGCGTCTGCTACGCCCGGCGGCCTCAGGGTCACGTTTGAGCCGTTCGACCTGCCGCTGGCGAACCCGTTCGGCATCTCGCGGCGCACGACGACGGTCGCGCGGAACGTCCTGGTGCGCGCGGAGTGGGACGGGCTGGTCGGCTACGGCGAGGCCAGCCCGAACGCCTATTACGGTGAGTGCCAGGAGAGCGTGCTGGCGTGGCTGCCGCGCCTGATCGACGCCCTGCCTGACGATCCGTTCATGGTCCGTCAGGCGGTGGCGCAGCTTGAACATGCCGCCCACCACAATCCGGCCGCCCGCGCGGGCGTCGAACTGGCGCTGTGGGATCTCGTCGGGAAGCGGTACGGCGCGCCGATCTGGCGGCTGTGGGGCATCAATGAGCAGGTGCCGCTGTCGTCGTTCACCATCGGCATCGACACGCCGGAGCGCATGGCCGAGAAGGCGACGGCTGCCGCCGAGTACCCGCTGCTGAAGATCAAGGTCGGCACGGCGGACGACGTGGCGCGGCTGCGAGCGGTGCGGGCTGCCAGGCCGGACGCGCGGCTCCAGGTGGACGCCAACGGAGCGTGGAGCGCCAAGGAAGCCATCGCGGCCATCCCACACCTGATCGAGTTCGACATTGAACTGATCGAGCAGCCAGTCAGGGCCGACGACCTCGACGGCCTGCTGGCGGTGTCCCGCGCGACCTCGTTGCCAGTCTACGCCGACGAGGGCTGCGTGACAGCGCGCGACGTGCCGCGCGTGGCCGACCGCTGCGACGGCGTGGTGGTCAAGCTCCAGAAGTGCGGCGGCCTGCTGCCGGCGCTGGAGCATGTGCAGACGGCGCGAGCATACGGCCTGAAGGTGATGATGGGCTGCATGATCGAGAGCGGGCTTGGCATCGCGGCGGCGACCCAACTGGCCCCGCTCTGCGACTCGCTGGACCTCG
>JBBQBU010000324.1:0-6861 GCA_038318015.1 Chloroflexota bacterium
CGGTAGGGATCGACGCCTAGGTCCACAACCCGGCACAGGCGATCATTGGACGGTCCTAGCAGGCTGCTGAAGAAGCCTACTCGTGTCCGTGGCGAGGCGCAGCAAGGAAGCGCAGGATCTCGGCGGCGAGCAAATCGGGGGCGGTGATGTTCGCGTTGTGCCGCTGCCCAGGGAGGACAACGACCTGCGCGTCGGGGACGGCCTCGGCGACGGTCGCGACGGTTTCCTTGAGGTAGATCGTGGTGTCGCTCCCCACGAGCAGGAGGGTCGGCACGTCGAGCACCCGAAGCCGATCAGGATCGAAGTGAAAGCGACCAAACGCGCGCAAGCCGGGCGGGACGGCGTGGACGCCTGCCACACGGAGCGACCAGGTTGGCGAGGTGCGCTGATGCTCCACGTCCGAACGGGAGAGACCGACCACCGCATGGACGAAGACCACTGCGGCCTTATCGCGGTCACCAGCCGCGACGAGAGCCTCGATCCGATCGAGGACCACGGCTGGGGCGAGGTCCGGGCCACCGAGAGGAGGCTCGTAGATCACGAGGCCGTGGACGTTCGGCGTGAGCAAGGCTCCGTGCAGGGCGCAGAAGCCGCCGATCGAATGCCCCACCAGATGGGTCGGCTCGCCGATCATATCGACGACGGCGGCCACGTCTTCGAAATCGCGCTCCACGTCGTAGTCATCCCGGTAAGCGTCACTCTGGCCGCAGCCGCGTCGGTCCATCGCGTAGACGGTGTACTGCTTGGCGAGCGTCGGAAGGACCTGCCTCCACGCAGTATGGTCATCCCAGCCACCATGGACGAAGACCAGCGGCGGCCCGGTGCCGGACCGTTCGTAGGCGATTCGGGTGCCGTCACGGGAAGTTACCGTTTGCATCGCGCCTCCTGCGTTCGTCTATCTGGTGCAACGGACGGCATAGGGGTTTCACTGACCCAAGCAAGATCGGTCGCGAACGCCCGCCTCCCGTTGCACGACAGGGAGCGCCGACCTACCGGGGCACCGGGGTAGCGCCCGTCCGTGACGTGGCCGGCAATGACCGCGTACAGGCGGTCAAGGCGCGCGGGATCGACGCCTTCGGATGCGGGGTCGGCCTGCGGGAGCGTCAGTCGAGTCTCAGGTGCGATGGCGATGCGTCCTCCTCGGGCTGGCGGCTGGGAGTACGCTGAGGAGGCCGCCAGCCCCGACGCGGTGCGCGATGGTGCGCCACAATGCCGACCGGGCTTCAGAGGCTGCGCTGTCTGCTGACAGCATCGTAGCAGAGGCGGTCGCCCCGCCCTGCGCTGTGTGGCACGCCATCATCAAGCACGGCCCTGCTCGGTGAGGAACGCTACCAATAGGCGCTGCCCTGGGTGCTACGGGGGGCCGTCCTGATCAGTCCACCCGGTCGCGCAATACGCAGAACTCGTTGCCCTCGGGGTCAGCCAGGACGACCCACGGCTTGTCGATGCCCTGCCCGATGTCCACCTGCCGTGCCCCGAGCCCTAGCAGCCGGGCGACTTCCTCCTCCTGGGTGCAGCCAGTCGGGTTTACGTCGATGTGCAAGCGGTTCTTGCCACGCTTCTCGTTCGCGTCTGGCACGAATGTCAGCGACGGCCGGCCGCTGGCTGCGCCCGCAATCTCGACGGCCCCTTGATAGCGGCCCGTTGGCTGCCACCCGAGGGCGGCCATCCAGAACGCGGCCAGTCGCTGCGGATCGGCCAAATCAATCACCAGTTCTGCGAACGTGCTGCCCATCCTTTTCCCACCCCACATTGGCCCCCTCTCCCATGAACGGCAAGGGTCCGCCGTGCATGGGAGAGGGGAAGATAGATCCGCTGTCCAGTCAAGAGGGCAGGAGGTGCAACAGCCGTTCAAGTTGGTAGCCGGACTGCGCCTCTGCAGCACGGAGCGCTCGCGCCAGCGTGGCGGCCCCGGCCACACCGTCCGTCGCCATGTTCGGGGTGTTGGGCGTTGACAAGCGCGTACCGTCAGCAGCAGCCGTCACGTCTGGCGTAGCCGCCGACTTGGAGGGCTTCTCGTGAGCCACGGTAGCCGCCTCGGCCGTAGGTGCATCATCGGCCGGGGCAGCAGGCGTTATTGCGGCAGGGACATCAACACCGACCGGCGTAGCAGCCGACCCGACCACGACTGCCGTCGCCAGCAGCCCTGCCACCAGCCCATCGAAGCGTTCCTGCGAGAACCAGAGCACATCGCGGTACCGGTTGATGCCCAGCATGTCGCGCGCATCGCCGTCCTGCAACAGCGCCTCAAGCGTGCGGCGCGGACTCTTGCCCGCCCCGGCCAACAGCGCACCCTCGTGGGCCAACAGCACGCGCGTCAGGGCCACCCCGACCATCGCCGCGCCGTCGTCAAGGCCCATGCCCGCCAACGACCGTTCGGCGGTGGCCCCGAGCAGCCACTCATCGAAGAGGGCGCGCCGATGCGGGGCCGCGTGCGGCGGCGCAACCAGCCCGCCCAACGGACGAGTCAGTGCCCAGATCAGGAGGGCGGCCCGCGACTCCGGCCGGTCCCGCAGCAACTCGGCCGCCAGCACGGAGCCATCAGCAGGCACAGCGTGCGCTGCTTCCGCGCCAGAACTCTCGCCGGCTGCATCGGCAGCAGCCGTGACGCCAGCAGTCTGCCCAGTGCCAACAGCCGCGCCGCCAGCAGTCTGCCCAGTGCCAACAGCGTCGCTCAGGCCCGCATCGCTCCCGGTCGCAACGCTGACACCATTGCCACCGAACGCCGGGCGGTTGTCATCGTCGTCGTCATCCGAGGACGCAAAGAGCGGTTCCAACTCGTCTTCCTCGCTCAGTTCCTCAGCGGTCGCCCCGGATGACGCCAGCAGTTCCAGCACCGCGCCAAGCTGCGCCATGCCAGTGCGTACCAGCGGCTCGATCTCTGCGTCGCTACCGTCGAGCCGGCGCGCCTCGGACAGGAAGTCGCGTAGCCGGCTTTCGACATCGTGCAGCACGGCCACGTCTAGCCCCACGCCCGGTCCGGCCGCCTCCACCTGGACGTTCAGCAGCCACCGCAGCAGGTCCGGATTCACCAGCGCAGCATACGGCCGCCGAATCGGCTGCAACCTGATCTCGCGCAACGCCTCGTCCACGCTCGGCACGCCACGCCCGCCCAGGTACTCGGTCAGTTGGGCGTACTGACCGTACTGGTCGTCTTGCACCTGACGGAAGCCGATGAACACCAGCCGACGGTACGCGCCCAACTCGAAGTACAGCCCCTCGGCGCGAAGTTGGCGGTTGCTGCGGATGTACTCCAGGCCGCTCACCTGATCCCGCGCAATGGAGTACAAGTCGTCGCCCGACTCCAGGCCCAGCCCCTCGGCCAGGGTCCGCTGGACCAGCGCCTTCTCGTCGCTATCGCCCGTCTTCTGCGCGAACGCCGACGACATCTTGACCCAGCCGCGCGCCTCACCAAATCGGTTGTTGTAGACCACCAGGCCGCGCTCGTCGTCCAGGCGGTTTGAGTAGGCGAAGACATCTTCGTTGACCGAGCCGTCCGGCGCGTACACGTCGTAGAGCAAGAAGTGCTCAACGCCGGCGAACAGGGGCCGCAGCCGCATCAGCGGGAAGATCTCCCGTTCGTGCCGCTCGATCAGGGCGCGGTCGGGCGTCTCGTCCCAGAGCGGGCGGCGAAACTCCATGCCGTACTTCTCGGCAAAACCCTCGATCTGCCCGTGCCCAAACATCGGCAGGCCCGGCATCGTCACCATCAGCGTGGAAACGCCGAAGTACTTGTCGCCGGATCCGAACTGATCGACGGCCGTCCGCTCGTCCGGGTTGTTCATGAAGTTGACAAAGCGACGCAACACCTCCGGGTCAAACTCCAGGGTGTTCTTCATCACCTGCCGGTACTTCGCGTTGTCCTCGTCGCGCAGCATCACCATGAAGGCGCTGTTGTAGACGCGGTGCATGCCCAGTGTCCGCACGAAGTACCCTTCGAGCAACCAGAACGCCTCGGCCAACAGCAGCGTGTTCGGGGCTTCGGCGGCCACGCGGTCCACGACCTCGCGCCAGAACTCGGCGGGCATCAGGTCGCTGAAGTCGTCGCGGGTCAAGCCCAGTTCGGCGCGGGTCGGGATCGCCCCGCCTGTCCCCGGTTCCGGGTACCAGAGGCGCTGAAAGTGCTTCTTGGTCAGCGTCATGGCCGCGTCGAAACGGATGACCGGGAACTGCCGTGCGACGTGCAAGATCGTCTGGATGACGGCCTCGCGGACCTCCGGGTTCAGGTAGTTCAGTTGCGCAGTGTCGTTCCATGGCATGCTGGTGCCGTCGTTGCCGTGGTAGACGTACCGCTGCTCGCCGGTCTGCCGGTCCGTGCGACGGAACGTGACAGCGGCGTCGGTACGGTCATAGTAGTGGTCTTCGATGTGAATGGCGATGCGGTCATCCGTGGACAGGTCCGGGCCGCCGTAGGTGTACCAGGGGTACGGGTTGTCCTCGCGCCAGACGAACCAGTCCGGGTGCTCAATGACCCAGCGGGAGACGATGCCGACGTGGTTCGGCACCATGTCGCTGGCCATCCGGACGCCGTGCCGCCACGCCCGCTTTTTCAGGTCGTGGTACGCCGCCTCGCCGCCAATGTCCTTGGCGATCTGGTAGTCGTACAGTGAGTAGGCCGAGGGCACAGCGTCGGCGTTCCCGCACAGCACCTTGATGCGCTGCGAGGCCGGGCTGCGCTCCCAAACGCCGATCAGCCACAGCCCGGTGACGCCCCAACGGCCTAGTTGCTCCAGTTCCTCGTCCGGAATCTGGTCGAGCCGGTCGATCAGCCGGCCGTACTTCTTGGAGAGTTGATCCATCCAGACGTAGGTGTTCTTCGCCATCAACACGAGGCTCGGCATCCAGCCAAGCTCTGGGCTGAACGCCTCGCCCTCCACCCCGCCAGGGCCGATCAAGTTGCCGTAGGCGTCGCGCTCGCCGATCCGGCTGCCGGCGCTGCCGCCAGCCAGCGACGTGGCATCGTAGACGGGCACCTGCGACGGACCTGGGCCGAGGAAGATCAGTTTGCGCTCTTCCTTGATGACATCCAGGCTGGTGAGCACCCGGTAGACGTAGGTGCCGATGATCGAACCCCAGCGGTCGAGGATGTACGACAATTGGCCTTCGAGCGAATGCGGATGCGCGATGGCCGGCGCACGCAACTCGGCAATCAGGTTCTGCTGCTCGGGGCCAAAGAGCGGCTCGGCGTCGAAGAAGGTGCGTAGCTCCTGGATGACGCGGGCGTAAGTCGTTTCGCGGCGCAGTTCGGCGTCGTCGAACAACTCGGAGAACGGCGCGTAGGCCGGGTTCGAGTTCGCCAGCCAGAGCAGCAACAGTTCTTCGAGGACCATGTGCCGATGCGGCACGCCGGCCGTCTCGCCCTGCAAGTATGCGTCAAGCGTGATCTCGCGACGGTAGACGGCGACCGGTGGGAAGGCGTCGGTGAACGCCCGCAACGTGCGGTCCAGGGCGGCCTGCCCGATGCGCGCTTCCAGGTGGGCGACGGCGCGCCCGACAACCTCCGCACCGTACTCCTCGCGGTACACGCCGACGAGATAGTGCAGCACCTCGTCCACCAGGCCGAGGGCGTTAATGTGCCCTGGCTTGACGGCCCGCTCCGGGTAGTTGACCAGATCGCGCTGGTCGTTCATCTTCTGAGCGAACACCCGCGCCGCGCGGAAATTGGCGAAGACGACGTTGCCGGTGAGTGAGAACAACGTGTCGTCAAGCTGATAGCGATCCCGCGCGCGGCGCGAGACGTGGAATTCAAAGGTCGCCTGCTTCCCGTTCAAGCGCGTGTCCTCCCTAGCGCAAGCGGCCTGCGACATCCGAGGCCAACCGCGAGGCCAACGCCATGCGACACCGGTACTCCGTCAACATGCCGCCTGATAAGTGTGCCACTCGACGAACGGCACAGCACGGTCCAGGTCGGCAGACTTTCGGAATGGCACGGTGCAGTACGATTATGCCGATCCAGGCGATCGTGCCCCTGGTTGCTCAGAGTGGTGGTGTACGCATGACCGCTACGACTGATGACGTGGTGATCCGCCCAGTCCGCCGCAAGGACGACGAAGGGGTCTACGCCCTGCAGCGGCCGAGCATCCTCAATGGGACGCTGGCGATGCCGTCCGGCTGCATCGAAGAGACGCGGCAACGGCTCACCAGTTCTGGCCCAGACTCTCACAGTTTTGTCGCCATCCTTGATGGGCGGATTGTGGGCATGGCCGGCCACCATGTCGGTGCCGCCGGCGGCCGGCACACCCCCAGCCTGGGCATGATGGTGCATGATCGGTTCCAGGGACGCGGGATCGACCGAAAACTGCTGGCTGCGCTGCTTGATGTGGCCGACACGTACCTGGGGCTGGCGCGCTTCCGCCAGCACCCGCCGCCGGTACACGGCCGGCGGCAAGACCACCAGCGACACGCTGAGCATTGCCGTCTCGAACGCCGCCCCCGTCGCCGTCGCTGATACATTCACAGGTTTCACGGGATCGTATCTCGTCGCCCCCGCCGCTGGAGTCCTCGTCAACGACACGGACACGAACGCCGGCCAGACGTTGGCGGCCCAGGTAGTGACCACGACGACGCGGGGCATGCTTTCGCCGAACCCAGACGGCAGCTTCGTCAACTCGCCTACCGGCGGCTACTCCCGCCCGGACTCGTGCACCCATCAGACGAGCGACGGCGTGGCCCAGTCCATTGCCGCGACGGTCGCCGTCGGCGTGCAGCCGGTCGGCTGCGATCCGCGCCCGCGCGTTCAGACGGCCCCGAGCGCAGATGGCAGCAAGCTGACGGTCGTGGATGGCTGCGGTGCGTGGCCGACCTTCGTGGGCGGTGGCACGGCGGCCGGCTTCTGAGACAGTGCCGGGCCGCGCTTGGGTG
>JBBQBU010000325.1:0-6846 GCA_038318015.1 Chloroflexota bacterium
CGGGTCAGGTTGGCCCGCATTACCGACCGTTCAGACCCTCTGGACATCCCATTTCGTTAGATTCGCGCAGCCTTCGCTCGCTTAATGTGCATCTTCGCAACTCCTTGTGACCCGCCGCCCTGCCGGATTGAGCAGATACGCAGCTTGCTGCGTACGAATCCACGGCAGCACTGTCTCGTCGTCACCCATAGGAGCACCAAAGAGCCCGCCAATACGAATACCACTGGCCTCCCATGATTTCACATATGTTGCCATAAGAGATCGGACCCAGGCAGCCTGCGACACCATGGGTCGCTTGTCACCTGATATCCTTCCTGGTTCACCGAGCATATTGATGCGATTCCGCCACGGGCTTTCTGTGTGAAGCCAGAGTGCCTCGACGAGTTCTTGCGCCCGCGTCTCTCTGTAGATTTTGTGGCCGAAGAAGCGATCTAGCCACTCCTCACTTCTGAGAAGGGGTATGAGGTCGAACGCCATACTTGCATTGATGCGCTTGGGTGTAATATTGATGTTCCAGAATAGATACGCCTGCCAGCTAATGTCGAGGCCATGGAAGGCTACGACGGGTAGCTGGAAATCTGCGTCAAGTGATCCATCGGCGAAGGCCAGCAATCGATGTTGACCATCGATGACTTCTATTGGAGCGAGTTCCGGCGACCACGTCTCATCCGTTGATGCTTCCGGTAAGCGCAAAAGGACACTGCCGTTCGTGTGTTCTTCAACCAGGATAGCATCGTCAGCAGATATCGAAGCTCCACCCCGGATATCACCTGGGCGCAGGATGTTGACAATAATTGCAGTGGGTATCCACCCTGGCTTTCGCAGATCTGAGAATTTGCTACTGGCGCGTTGGCTCGTTGATAGATCCGACCATGGATAGCCGTAATGGACAAATTCGCGAATCTTGGCGGAGCGTTCTTTATCAGAATACCGCTGAATACCGAGATCCGAGCTCCGCTTACTGCCATGCGCCGCAGATCGGCGATGAACAGCGGACAGGCGGCGCAATGCCGATGCCGACATCGTGAACAAGTAGAAGTCAGGCTCAGGCTTCCCCTGGTGGGCCTTGGAATTCCACTCAACCTCATTCCACTCAGGCAGCCACTGGTGGACTTTCAGAGCCGGTATTTCCTGCGGCGGTTTCGTTGCGTCACTCATCTTCGCCAATTCACAGGAAGAGGTCTCCAGTTCGAAGGAATCGCGCTAGCCGGTCGAGTTTCAGCGTTTGGAACATGGCCTGTGCCATAGGGACTGTCAGAGCATGGTAGACCGTGGCAAACTCAACGTGCATCTTTGGCGGTCTGCATCAGTCGCCAGACGGTGCTGGCCGTCAGCGGCGTCCGCGTCACCTGCACGCCCAGCGGCGACAGCGCATCCTCGACGGCCGCCGCCAGCACGGCCGGCGGGGCCAGCGTGCCGCCCTCCCCAAGCCCCTTCACGCCCAGCGGATTCAGCGGCGACGGCGTCTCCAGGTGGCCCTGGCGCACGTCCGGCACGTCCGTGGCGCGCGGGATGGCGTAGTCCAGGAACGAGCCGAGCGGCTGCGCGTCCTCGTCGTAGTAGATCTCCTCCATCAGTGCGCCGCCCAGCCCCTGCGCGATGCCCCCCTGGATCTGCCCATCAACGACGGTCGGATTGATACGCGGCCCGGCATCGCTGACCGACACGTAGTCCAGGATGCTCACCGCGCCCGTCGCCCCGTCAATCTCGACGACGGCAATCTGCGTGCCGCTGGCGAACGTCGGCAGCGGCGCCTGGAAGTAGTGTCGGCCGAACAGGTCCGGCTCCATGCCGGCCGGCAACGGGCGGTCCGGTGCGGCGGCAGCGGCCAGCGCCCCCAGCGTCACCGTGCGGTCCGGCGCGCCGCGCACCGTGAACGCGCCGTCCACCAGTTCGATGTCGTCCTCGGTCACTTCCAGCAAGTGCGCCGCCAGCGTCAGGGCTTTGGCGCGCACAATGCGGGCCGCCACCACCGTGGCGCCACCGGCCATCACCGCGTTGCGGCTGGCGTAGGTGCCCACGCCGAATGGGATCTGGTCAGTGTCGCCGTGCAGCACCGAGATGCGCTCCGGGAGCGTCTGCAACTCGTCGGCCACGATCTGTGCCAGCGCCGTGTCGGTGCCCTGGCCGTGCGCGTGCGCCCCCGTCACCACCACCACGTCGCCGCTCGGGTCCACCCGCACCTCGGCGCTCTCGTATGGTCCCAGCCCGCCCAGCAGCACGTAGCTACTGACCCCGACGCCCAGGTAGCGGCCGTCGGCGCGGGCAGCTGCCTGCTTCGCGCGCCAGCCGGGGTAGTCCGCCAGCGCCAGCGCACGATCAAGCCCGGCCTCGTACTCGCCGCTGTCATAGGTGATGGGCACTTGCGCCGAGCCAAGCCCGGTGTCCCAGGGGAACTTGTCCGGCTGGATGAAGTTGCGCCGGCGTAGCTCGGCCGGGTCGATGCCAAGCTGGCGGGCGGCGGTGTCCATCGACCGCTCAAGCGCGAAGACGGCTTCTGGCCCGCCAGCCCCGCGATACGCGCCGGCCGGTGCCTTGTTCGTCAGGACACAGCGCACCGTCGCCTGATAGTGCTTGATGCGGTACGGCCCCAGCAGCGACCCCGCCGTGATCGACGGGCAGAGGACGCCGAGGCCGCGCGTGTACGCCCCGAGGTCGGCCGTCACCAGGGCGCGCAGCCCGAGTACCACGCCGTCCGCGTCGAGCGCCAACTCGACCTCATGGTCCTGCTCGCGGGAGTGGGCTGTGCAGACGAAGTGTTCGCGCCGCGTCTCGATCCAGCGGACGGGCCGCCCGATGCGCTCGGCCACCAGCGGGATGATCGTCTCTTCGGGGTAGATGTCCTGCTTGACGCCGAAGCCGCCCCCCAGGTCTGGCGCGATGACCCGGATCTTGTGCGCCGGCACCCCCAGCGAGATCGCCAGCGCCGTGCGGACGGTGTGCGGCCACTGGGTGCTGCTCCAGATCGTGTAGCGCCCGCTGATCGGCTCGACGGTTGCCAGCACGCCGCGCGTCTCGATGGGCATGCCGGTGTACCGCTGCACGCCGAAATGGCCGCGCACCACGTGGGCCGCCCGCGCGAACGCCGCGTCCACGTCGCCCACCGCCGCCTCGAAGGTAGCAGCGATGTTCTCGCCCAGGTCGTCGTGCAGGATCGGCGCATCGGGGGCCAGGGCGGCGGTAGCGCTGGCGACCGGCGGGAATGGGTCCAGGTCAAGCTCGGCAGCCAGCGCGGCGGCACCGTCCTCCGCCTGATAGCGCGTCTCGGCCACGACCACAGCCACCGCCTCGCCCACGAAGCGGACCTTGTCGCGCGCCAATGGCAGCTGGCTGCACGGGCGGTAGGCTGGGTGCGGAATCATGGTCGGCGTGGGCTTCAGGGCGAAGTCTGCGGCGGTGAAGACGGCCACCACGCCCGGCACCATCGCAGCCTCGGTTGGCACGGCCAGGATGGTGGCGTGCGGATACGGGCTGCGGACGAAGGCGGCGTGCAGCATCCCTGGCAGGCCCAGGTCTTCCAGGAAGGCACCCTTGCCCGCCAGCAACCTCGGGTCTTCAAACCGCTTGATCCGTTGCCCGAAGAACCGCTCTGCCGCCACCCCGCCACCCTCCTGGTGCCTTGCTGCCCGCACATCGCGCCTGGTGCTAGATACAACGAGTCGGCGCCTGCAGCGCCGACCATCATCACTGTACCAGGAGACTTCCGATCCTCACAGCGCGGGGCGCCGCCCGCTGAAACCGCCGGTGCGAGGCGTTGGCGACTGTTCGCGCGCCAACGCCGCCCGAGTGCCCGCAGGGACCATCAGTTTGCGCGACGTGGGCGACACTGTGAAAGAGAGCGGCGTTGCTCGTGACGCCGCCAGCATCCAACCCGACGTGTAACCCAACTTGCAACACGGAGACTCCCATGGCCGTTCAGTTTGTCCTGACCGTCGAACTCCCCCGAGTGTCATTCGATGTCGTAACGCAGCGGGCGGCGGCTCAGTACGCCGTGACCACACGGCTGGCCGAAGCGTGGCCGCCAAGTGCCCGCGCGTTGCACCATCCGACTGTCAGTGCAGCGTGGCGGGCTGACGGGGATCATCTCTCGCTGACGTGGAGCTAGCGCCGATAGGCTCAACCGCACGGCCAGGCAGACTCTCTTCTGCCTGGCCGTGCGGCTTACCATCCTCATGATCCTGTGCAAGCGCGCAGGTGAGGAGGCACGATGGACTTGCAGCCGATCAAGACCGAGCATGCGCCGATCCCGCGCGGCCCGTACAACCAGGCGATCCGCGTCGGTGACACCATCTACCTGGCCAGGCAAATGCCAATCGATCCCATCACAAACCTGATTGTCGAGGGCGACGCAGCGGTGCAGGCGCGCCGGGTCTTTGAGAACATCGCGGCGATCCTGGCAGCGGCCGGCACCACCATGGACCGTGTGGTCAAGACGACCATCTTCCTGACCGATGTGAACGATTTCGCGGCCGTGAACGCGGTGTACGCCGAGTTCTTCACGAGCAGCCCGGCCCGCTCGACGGTCCAGGTGGCGGCGTTGCCGGGCGGCGGCGCAAAGCTCCAGGTGGACGCCATCGCAGTGGCGTGACCGCCCGGTTCTGCGAATTGGTGTCGCCACGGATGCGATATCAGTCCGCTACTGCCGTTATAGTGAGGCAATGCCTAAGATTGTTGTCCTGGCGGGTCCGAACGGGGCGGGCAAATCGACGGCTGCCCCTGGTGTCGTCGCTGAGTTGATGCGTGCCGGGGCGTTCGTGAATGCCGATGTCATCGCACGCGGGCTGTCAGCGTTCGATGTGGAGAGCGTCGCATTTCAGGCTGGACGCATTATGCTTGACCGCATCCGGGAACTCGCCGATCATCGCGCGGATTTCGCATTCGAGACGACGCTCGCCAGTCGCACGTTCGCTCCGCTCATCCGAAATTGGCAGTTGAGTGGATATCGGATGCAACTCGTCTACGTCTGGCTCTCAAGTGCCGACCTTTGTGTGCAGCGTGTTCGTGCAAGGTCGAGGGCTGGCGGTCACTTCGTTGACGAAGACATGGTTCGGCGGCGATACGAGCGCAGCCTTCAGAACCTCTTCAGTCTCTATCGTCCGTTGGCAGATGACTGGCAGATATACGACAATTCGGAGGGCGATCAGCCTCAATTAGTTGCTGAGGGCCATCTGGCGGACGCCTTCTCGATCCACCAACGGGCAACCTGGGACGAAATCATGCGAAGGGTGGGTCCATGAGCATCCAGCAGCGGACGCAGAACGGTAGCGTACAGCCCCACGATGTGTTCGGTACGCCTGGGCTGGTTGAGGCCGCCATGAACAAAGGTGTTCGGGAAGCCCTCCGGCGGCACAAGCTCCTGGGCGAGTCCATCGCGGTCTGGCGGGACGGCAAGGTCGTCATCGTTCCGCCGGAGGAGATCGAGATTCCGGAACTGCCAGGCGAGTAGGCCGCAGGCCAGCCGACGACGAGGCCGACCGTAGGGGGCGATGAACCGCGCCCGCGCATACAGAGACCCAGCCAGGGCTATCGCATTACTTTTGAGTTTCCCACTCCGGCCAGTAATGGGCGGTGCTGAGAATCAAGATCAATCGGGGACGGGTCCTCTTCATGCCTGTTGACGCCAAATCGATGAAGTTTCGGGCGGATTGCTGCTCTCGGGACGCCGTCGTCTGCCCAGAAATCACGATTTGACGTTAGTAGACAGAAGGTTATGCGATAGCCCTGGAGACTCAGCACCCCCACTGGCTCCGCGCGCGCCGCCCTGGTATCCTGCGAATCCGGTGAGGCTTTCGCCTGAGGGCCAGGGAAGATGACGATGCGCGTCCGGGTCATCCCGTATGCAGAGCTGCGGCGGCAACTGCTCCCGAAGGGGCACGATGTGCTCTGGCTTGATCTGCCGGACGGGACAACGGTTGGCGAGGTGATTCGCCAACTCAATGTCAAAGTCGAGGACCGGCTGATCGTCGGGCTAGACGGCGTGTACGCAACCGTCGACATGCCGCTCCACGACAATGCGGTACTGACGCTGGTTACACCAATGGAGGGTGGCTGATGGCTGACGGATTCTGGAACCGTATTCTGCGCGTCGATCTGTCAAGCGGCAAGACCTGGGAAGAGCATCCCACCGACGAGTTCTTCCGTCAGCATGTCGGCGGCCGGTCGTTCATTGCGCACTACTTGCTGAAGGAAGTGTCGGCCGATGTCGAGCCGCTCGGACCGGACAATCGGCTGATCTTCATGGCTGGGCCGGTGACCGGCGCGCCGCTACCCGGTGCGGGCCGGCATAGCGTTGGGGCGCGCTCACCGCTGACCGGCGGCTTCGGCGAGGCCGAGGCGGGCGGCTTCTGGGGCGCAGAGTTGAAGCACGCTGGCTACGACGGCATCATCGTGCAAGGCAAGGCTGAGAAGCCCGTCTACCTGTGGATCGACGAGGCGCGCGTTGAGATCCGCGACGCCGCGCACCTCTGGGGGCAGCGCACCGGCGAGGTCGAGGACGCCATCCGCGCCGAGGCCGGCGACCGGCTGGTACGGATCGCGCAGGCAGGCGTGGCTGGCGAAAAGCTGGTGCGTTACGCCGTCATCGTCAACGACCTGAACGAGATCGCAGGACGCACCGGCATGGGCGCGGTGATGGGGTCCAAGAATCTGAAGGCCATCGCTGTGCGCGGCAAGAAGCAAGTGCCGCTGGCCGACGCGAAGAAGATTCGCGATGTTGCGATGTGGGTCCGCGACACGATGAACGAGAATCATTACAACTTCCACCACTACGGCACCGGTGCCGCGATGATGGGGAAGAGCCTGGAAGGGCACCTGCCGGTCCGCAACTGGCAGTTTGGCGAGATGGAC